>CASFML010000037.1 GCA_949295795.1 uncultured Gammaproteobacteria bacterium
GACCCTCGCCTTGTAAGGGCGATGCTCTACCAACTGAGCTAAGCACCCTGTCGAAAGGGACGCTATTCTAAACTTATTTGCAAGATATTGCTACTCTTTTTGCACAGCATCTTTTAGTGCTTTCCCCGCCTTAAACGCTACGACATTACTTGCTTTAATATGTAAAGATTCACCTGTCTTTGGATTACGTCCAGCTCTAGCTTTACGATGACGAACGCAAAGTGTAGCAAACCCAACTAAACTAACATCTTCTCCCTTACATAAAGATTTAGTAATAGAATCTAAAATTTTCTCTAAAGTCTTACCAGCAACATTTTTTGGAACTTGAGCAGCTTCCACAATGACATCAACTAAGTCAGATTTATTCATATACCCTCACAACAGTAAAAAACATACCTTTTAAATTAAATTTTAAGCGTCTTGCTATAGATTATAAGTGAACAGTTTATATCAATAGCGTGAATCCTCTGTCAAGGGATAAAAGATCTACTCCTCATACTCGATTTTTTTATAATTCATGACAAACAACAAATATCTTCTAGTATCTCTTTCTAACAAAACCCAATCGCTCGGGTATAAGCTAACGCGTATTTGTTGTAGGGTTAATTTTTGCTTGATTTTTTTTATCGATTAATTTGATAGGCATAGACATTTTTTTTTCACGCTTCTTCCTAGCATTAAGCTTAACTGAAGATTTTTCAGAATGTTGTAATGCAATATCCAACACTTGATCTATCCAACGAACGGGATGAATAATTAAACCTTCCTTGATATTTTTTGGAATTTCTTTGAGATCACGTTTATTTTCTTCAGGAATAATAACTTCACGTATACCTCCTCGATGTGCTGCAAGTAATTTTTCTTTTAATCCACCAATCGGCAAAACTTCTCCACGTAAAGTTATTTCTCCAGTCATCGCAACATCAGCTCGCACGGGCACTTTAGTAATTGCAGAAACTAATGCGGTACACATACCAATCCCAGCACTTGGACCGTCTTTCGGGGTTGCTCCTTCAGGGACATGAACGTGAATATCCTTTTTTTCATAAAAATGAATAGGAATACCCAGCACTTCAGCGCGACTTCGCACTACTGTTAAAGCAGCCTGAATAGATTCCTGCATCACCTCACCCAAATGGCCTGTATAACTAGTTTTACCTTTTCCAGGTACAACTGCCGCTTCGATAGTTAATAAATCGCCGCCAACTTCTGTCCATGCGAGACCACTCACTTGACCAATTTGATCATGCTGCTCCACTAGGCCATATCGATATCGCCTTACTCCAAGATATTTTTCTAAGTTATGACTCGTCACAGTAATTGATTTTAGATTAGGCTTACGCGCTATTTCTGTAACAACTTTACGACAAATTTTTGCAATCTCGCGTTCAAGGCTACGAACACCTGCCTCACGAGTATAGTAACGAATAATATCTTGCAATGCACTTTCTGCAAAAACTAATTCTTTATTTTTTGCGGTTATTTTTAAACCATTCTGGAGAAGTTGTTTAGGCAACAGATGCTGTTTAGCAATATTAATTTTTTCGTCTTCGGTATAACCTGGTATACGAATAACTTCCATACGGTCTAGCAAAGCGGGTGGAATATTTAAGGTATTTGCAGTCGCTATAAATAAAACTTCAGATAAGTCATAACTGACTTCTAGATAATGATCATCAAAAGCATGGTTTTGTTCAGGATCTAATACTTCCAGCAACGCTGCTGCTGGATCTCCCCTAAAATCCATCGCCATTTTATCAATTTCATCAAGCATAAATAGGGGATTCCTGACCCCTACTTTAGCCATTTTTTGCATAATTCGGCCAGGCATCGAACCAATATAGGTACGGCGATGCCCTCTAATTTCTGCTTCATCACGTACACCGCCTAGAGACATTCGTATAAATTCACGCCCTATGGCTTCAGCAATAGACTGCCCTAAAGAGGTTTTACCAACACCAGGTGGCCCTACCAAACATAAAATCGGGCCCTTTAATTTTTTAACGCGCTGATGAACTGCCAAAAATTCAATAATACGTTCTTTGACCTTTTCTAAACCATAATGCGCTTCTTGTAATACTTTTTGTGCTTTGTCTAAATCGTAACACACCTTACTTCGTTTATTCCAAGGTAGTGATAAAATCCAATCTAAATAATTTCGACTTACTGTAGCTTCTGCAGCCATAGGAGACATAGATTTTAATTTATTTAATTCAGAGATTGATTTATCTTTAACCTCTTTAGGCATTTTTGCTTTTTCGATGCGCTTTGCAAGATCATCTAACTCATTCGTAACGCCTTGCGATTCACCCAATTCTTTTTGAATCGCCTTAACCTGCTCATTTAAATAATATTCACGCTGGCTTCTTTCCATTTGCTTTTTAACCCGTCCGCGAATTCGCTTTTGCATTTGCAACAGGTCAATTTCACGTGCTAGAAAAGCCAATAATTGCTCAAGACGTTTTTTTAAAGGAAAATTTTCAAGTATTTCTTGTTTTTCTTGAATTGTAAGTGTCAAGTGTGCCGCAATCATATCGGCCAAACGACCTGGATTATCAATGCTCGATAAGGGGCTTAAAATTTCTGAAGGAATTTTCTTATTTAATTTAACATATTCTTCAAATTGATTGAAAACAGTCCTTGTTAAAACCTCAATCTCTTGATCAGGTTCAACGGGGGGAATTTTTATAACTTTAATCTCTGCAGCTATGTAATCTTGCTCTTGGAAAAATTGTTCAACTTTACCTCGCTGAGTACCTTCAACTAATACTTTAACAGTGCCATCTTTTAGTTCTAATAATTGCAAAATAGTCGCTATCGTTCCAACCTCATAAAAACCTTCAATACTTGGGTTATCTTCAGTTGATTTTTTTTGTGCAATGAGTAAGACTTTTTTCTCAGCATTGGACCCGGTCATTGCTGCTTCCAAAGCTTTAATTGATTGTTTTCTACCTACAAATAGCGGGATCACCATATGAGGATAAACTACAACATCCCGTAAAGGGAGCAGCGGAAGTTTTTCTGAAGGCTTAAAAGTTGTTGTCCCGCTTCTCATTAGTTGCTTTGCCATAAATAAATTCAACCTTTAAAAGATTTACTCGCTACCCGCTGCTATTTCTTTATTATCTAGTTCAATTTCTTTTTCTTGTTTATAAATCACCAAGGGTTTTGCTCCCTTGCTAACGGTGCTTGCTTCAATAACAATTTTATTTACGTTCTGCATAGAAGGCAATTCATACATCGTATCTAATAAAACACTTTCCAAGATTGCACGTAGCCCTCTCGCGCCTGTTTTACGTTCTAAAGCTTTTCTCGCAACCATTTGTAAAGCATCTTCACGAAACTCTAAATCGACGTTGTCCATTTTAAATAATTTTAAATATTGCTTAATCAAAGCATTCTTAGGCTCCTTTAAGATTTGAATCAGCATTTTTTCATCTAGTTCTTCTAAAGTTGCAATAACAGGTAACCGTCCTATGAGCTCGGGTATAATTCCATACTTAATTAAATCCTCTGACTCAAGGCGATTTAACAAAGTCGTTAAGTTTCTTTTATCACCTTTACTACGTACATCTGCAGAAAACCCAATCCCAGTTTTCTCGGTACGTTCACGAATAATTTTTTCTAACCCGGAAAAAGTACCACCACAAATAAATAAAATATTAGTGGTATCTATTTGTACAGTCTCTTGATTAGGATGCTTACGTCCCCCCTGCAGAGGCACGGAAGCGACAGTACCTTCAAGTAATTTAAGTAACCCTTGCTGAACACCCTCTCCAGAAACATCTCGAGTAATCGAAGGGTTTTCAGCGCGACGGCTAATTTTATCAATTTCATCGATATAGATAATTCCTAGTTGAGCTTTCTCAACGTTTCCATTGGCGGCTTGTAATAGCTTTTGTAAAATATTTTCTACATCATCACCTACATAACCTGCTTCGGTTAAAGTAGTGGCATCTGCAATAGCAAAAGGTAAGTTAAAAACTCGAGCTAATGTTTTAGCAAGTAAAGTTTTCCCACTTCCAGTAGGACCAATAAGCAATACATTGCTCTTGCTAAGTTCAGTGTCATCTTTGACGTTTAACGGATGAAGACGTGCCTTTTTGATTAATTCTAGGCGTTTATAATGATTGTAAGCGGCTACAGATAATATTTTTTTAGCAAATTTTTGACCAATAACGAACTCATTAAATACATCATGGATCTCTGCAGGCTTAGGAATGGACATACCACCTTCTTGGCGTGGAACTTCCTGCTGAAACTCTTCTTGCAAAATATCACTACATAGCTGCACACATTCATTACAAATAAAAATAGAAGGGCCTGCAATTAATTTTGGCACTTCCTCCTGGCTTTTACCGCAAAATGAACAGTGAAGAGGCCCCGAGGTTTTATCGTTTATGGAACTACTCATATTTATTACCTCAACAAACTATTATTCATATTGATATTTAAACAATTTCCAAACTTCAGAATAACTAACTGCTTTAATCAACGGATGAAACAGCTAAAGATTCTTTAGTTTTCCCAATTTCTGCACGCTTTTTTAATTCTGAATCGATTAGGCCATAATCTATGGCCTCTTTCGCTCCCATGAAATTATCACGATCAGTATCACGTAAAATCTGTTTTTCATCTTTCCCTGTATGTTTAGCCATAATTTTGTTAATCCTTTCTCTAACTAACAACATTTCACGGGTATGAATTTCTATATCCGTTGCTTGTCCTTGATAACCGCCTAATGGCTGATGAATCATCATCCTAGCATGTGGTAAACAATGGCGTTTACCTTTTGTTCCACCACAAAGTAACAAAGCCGCTGCGCTAGCTGCTTGACCGATACACATCGTGCTTACATCGGGCTTAATAAATTGCATAGTATCGTAAATAGCCAAACCAGATGTCACCACGCCTCCAGGCGAATTAATATAAAGTGAAATATCTTTATCAGGATTCTCAGATTCTAAAAAAAGCATTTGTGCAATAATTAAATTCGCCATATGGTCTTCAATGGGGCCCACGACAAAGATAATGCGATCTTTTAATAAACGAGAATAGATATCATACGCTCTTTCTCCCCTACCAGTTTGTTCAACTACCATAGGGACTAATAATGAATTGGTTATTTCATTCTTTGATAAACTGGTTAAATACATAATTACTCTCTATTAAAAATAAATTTCCTGATGGCTACTAATAAAGTATAGCCCGCCCGTCTTTTATAAAATTACACGCTTAGCAATTAAATTAAACTGTTGCTCCCTCAGTATTGTCTACAGAACCTTTGTTTGTAAGATTCATAATTTCAGAATACTTAGCTAGTTTTTCGGTGAATACTACTTCTTCTAATAATTTATCAATGACTTGATCTTCTAAAACCGAAGAGCGAATACTCATCATCATATTCTTATCTTTATAAAGCTTATCTCGAACCATTTGATCAAATTGAAAAGCTCCTACTAGTTTATCGATATGTTGTTGGACACGAGATTCGTCAACATGTAGATGATGTTTTTCAATAAGTGCATTAAATAATAAACCAAGTGTAACTCGTCGATATGCCATTTTCATTAAATCGGCTTTTTCAATTTCTGATAAGTTAGTTTTTTCCTTTTTTTGTCTAAAAATATCCTGCTCTAAGCGCTTATACTCTTGATTAAGCGCTCCCTGTGGCAATTCACTGATAGCATTCATAGTAACCAACTGTTCTATAATCTGAGCTTTTAATTTTTCACGCAAAATTCGATCTAACTCTATTTGCATATGTTCTTTAACTTGACGTTTTAGAGCTTGGATAGTGCCTTCTTTAATATCAAGCCGCTTTGCAAAATCATTATCCAATTCAGGTAATTTTGCTTTAGCAACTCTTTTTACTTTAATTGTTGCAGAGTTATGTAGTTCAGATTCCTGTCCTTTAGGAAGGGAAATCAATAAAGTATCTCCTGCCTTACTCGATAATAGCGCTGAAAACCCCTCAGGGATTTTATCTTCCTCAAGAACCCACTGTAAATCTCTACGCGTTTTCTCTTCTGCATCAGCAAAAACAATATCAAAACTAACCTGATCACCATAGCCAGCTTTATCTGGCACTTCAATCCAGTCTGCATATTGCTTGCGCATTTGCTCCAATACCGTATCTATCTCTTCCTCAGTTATCTCTACTTTAAGTCTTTCTAAGTTAGCGCCTTTTAATGTAGGTGCCTCTATTGTCGGATAAACTTCAAAGCTTGCTGTATAGGTAAGATCAGTGCCAGGTTCTGCTTTTATGGACTCAATATGGGGATGTCCTACTGGATTTAAAGTCTCTTGTTCTAAGGCGTGAGACAAGCTAATTTGTAAAGATTTCTCGATAACTTCTTGCCATATGCTAGTTCCATAAAGCTTCTCAATATGGCTTGGAGGCACCTTTCCTGCCCGAAACCCATCTAAACGTGCCTTTTTTGCCAATTCAAGTATATGTAGCTTCTTCCTCTCTTCTAGTTGACTAATAGGTACTGTGACACTTAGACGTCGAGTAAAATTATCGACACTTTCTACCAAAACTTGCATTTCATTCATATATTTTAAGGCTCTTATCGTTGTAAATCCTAAGGGAGCACAATGCTGGTGCGAAAGGAGAGACTCGAACTCTCAAGGGTTACCCCACTGGAACCTAAATCCAGCGCGTCTACCAATTTCGCCACTTTCGCAAAGGTCGTTAATTATACAGGTATCTTATCATGAAAAAAATCAATCTAGTGAATTTGTCAGCCAGGTAGCCGCTTGTTTGGCAAAATAGGTCAAAATACCATCAGCTCCTGCCCTTTTCATCGCTAAAAGACCCTCCAAAATACTTTCACGTTCATTTAAATAGCCCTGCATAATAGCAGCTTTTTGCATTGCATACTCACCACTTACTTGATAAATAAAAGTAGGGACTCTAAATTGCTGCTTAATACGATACAAAATATCCAAATAAGGCATGCCTGGCTTTACCATAACTATATCTGCTCCTTCAGCTAAATCTAATGCTACCTCTTGTAAAGCCTCATTACTATTCGCAGGGTCCATCTGGTAGGTTTTTTTGTTAGCTTTTTTCAATTGTCCAGTAGTCCCTATTGCATCGCGGAAAGGACCATAGAAATACGATGCATATTTGGCCGAATAGGCAATAATTTGGGTATTTCGATAGCCCTTTTCCTCCAGAGCCTTACGGATCCAACCAATCCTCCCGACCATCATATCAGAGGGGGCAATTGCATCTACCCCTGCTTGAGCATAGCAAAGCGCTTGTTTAACCAATACCTCTATCGACTCATCATTTAAAATAATCCCTTGATTAGACAAAAGGCCATCATGACCATGCGGAGTATAAGGATCAAGAGCAATATCTGTGATAATTCCCATTTCCGGGAAATTCCTTTTTAACTCCCTTATTGCCTGGGGAATTAAGCCCTCTGGATTATAAGCTTCGCAAGCATCTGTGCTTTTATCTTTGGCAGATATTACTGGAAATAAGGCAATAGCTGGTATTCTCAACTGCTGTAAAATACTGACTTCCTCTAGCAAATAATCTAAAGTAAGCCGTTCTATCCCTGGCATCGTTGCTATCTTCTGTTTTTGGCTTTTCCCTGGAAGAAGAAATAATGGGCATATCAAATCGTCTGAACTAAGCCTAGTTTCACAAACTAGACGCCGACTAAATTGGTTTTCTCTTAAGCGACGTAAGCGTGTATGGGGAAACTGCCGCATAAAGTACCTGCCTATTAAATTATTCTATGTTTTGATGTATTTTAACTTATAAAATCACATATTTAAATAATACTTAACACCATACTTGTATTGTTTGATTTATTTTTGTTAGAATCACCGCCCTACTCATGAGAGTAATAATCGCATTTAGAAAGCTTCGGAGCTTCTCAGTTATGAAAAC
>CASFML010000038.1 GCA_949295795.1 uncultured Gammaproteobacteria bacterium
ATAAATACAGCTTTTCCAGAAGCAATAGTCGGCGCGGGTACAATTGTTGAAGCAAAACAATTCTCTCAAATAAAAGCCGTAGGAGCAAAATTTGCGGTTAGCCCTGGCTTAAACAAAAGTTTAGTTATTGAAGCTAAAAAACATAATATCCCTTATATGCCTGGTATTGCGACTGCCAGCGATGCATTACTCGCGAATCAACTCAAACTGAAATATCTTAAATTTTATCCAGTTGAAAGCATGGGCGGCATTAAAACTTTGCGCGCTATTGCAGACATTTTCCCATTCCACTTTTGTCCAACGGGCGGTTTGCATACAGATAACTTTATTAGCTATCTTAATCTACCTTATGTAATCTGTGTAGGAGGGTCCTGGATAGCCCCGCGTAAGCTTATTGCTAGGGGAGCATTTGCAGAAATAATTATCAATGCCAATCATACTCAGCAACTCCTAAAAACAATTTCGTTCAGCAAATAAAAATCTTTAGTTATTGATTAATTAGTAAGGTCTACTAAACTTTTCTTAGATTTTTTTATGGATAGTTAATAAAACATGGACTCTCAACCATCTAGAGCAGAGAAAAACCGACATACTAGATTTTTTAGATATTGTATTTATTTGTTATTGCTTATTTTTCCTAGCTTTGCATTAGCTGATCTCGCTAGTTCGCTGTCTCCAGGGCAAGTTCAACAACAATTACGAAATACTGTCAATATTCAACAAACAGTCAGTGCAAGAGGGCCCGCTTTCGCAACCAGGGTAACAACACCAGCTATTTCTCCAGCCATTTCAGTACCACCCAGTATGCGCAGACCTTTTGTATTAAGATCGGTATGTATTAGTGGTTCAACTGTTTATTCTCAAGCAAGTCTATTAGCCTTTTTTCAGCCTTATTTTAATAAGCGTATTAGTTATAAAGACTTAGAAAAGATAAATCAGCAAATTACCATAAGATATTTAAAAGATGGTTATGTTCTTACCAGAGCTACGTTACCCGTACAAAACTTGTCCTCTGGATATGTTTATATAGAAATTTTGGAAGCTTATGTCGTTCAGGTTAATGTTATCGGTAAAACCCATGGTTTAGAAAAATATCTCGATGCTTATGCTCAACAATTAAAAAAATCGCGTCCATTAAGATTAAAGGTTTTACAACATTATATCTTATTGTTAAATCGATTACCGGGTGTAACCGCTTCATTAAAAAAAAGTCCTGAGTTAACCAATTCCGGCGCACAAGCACTTACGTTTGTCATTAAGCAACGTCGTTTCATTCCCAATGCCTTATTAAACAACAATCAAAACCGTTACTTAGGTGGTCAAAATCTATTTTTAACTGCGAATATGTATTCCTTATTACAGGGAGGTGATTCAACCATAGTCACAGCAGCCACTGCGCCATTTGATCCAAAAGTTTTACAATATTATTACTTATTACACAACTTTCCAATTGGAGTAAACGGTAACCATCTTGATATCTATGCGGATTACACGCAGATCAAACCTAGCATTAATCTTCCACCTGCGAGTGTCGCCGGTAAAGCAGGTGATTTAGGGGCTTATTTTTATCATCCCTTTATTTTACAAACTAATGATAAACTCGAGGGTCGCTTAGCATTTGGTTATTATCGAAGCAAAACATCTTCCTTTAATGGCTCAGTCAATGGTCCAGATGCTATCGTACGACTACCTTCATTGCGAGCCAAAGCCATCTTTGAACGAACCCGAACCCGATATTTTGACAGAATGGAAGCTGAATTAAGTCAAGGTATCCATGTATTTGGTGCAAATACTGCCCCACCGTCACCACCAGGAATCCCTAATCCTTATGTTGGCTATACAAAATTTTACTATTATGTTACGCATGTGCAAAACATAACTAAGTCTTTTTCTGTTCTTATAGATTCTATGGGTCAATATGCTTTTAATCCTTTAGCTCCTGTTGAAAAAATTCCGTATGGCGGTGGCCTACCTTATGGACAAGCTTATGATCCTGGTGAAATTATCGGTGATCAAGGACTTATGGGGGGTGTAGAATTACGTTATAATAGCTTTCCAAAATCCTTGAGAGCTATACAATATTTTACACGGTATGATATTGGTAAGGTTTGGAATAAAAATGTCGCGCCTGCGTTCTTTTTAAATAATATTTATAGCGACGCCTCTTTATCAGCCGGACTCAGATTGTTGGTAAGTAAAGATTTTCGACTACAACTCAGTGTCGCACGACCGATGACCAACCCTGTTCAATCACAAGTAGAAAGTGGTCATAATGGTAAAAGTTTACGTTTCTTCTTTATATTTAGTTATACGCCATTTTAATAAAATACAAATTAATTTATATCCAAATATTATGAGTTTCGCTCTATTTTAAAAAAGAACCTATTAATAACAAAGCAAAACTCATAATTTGCTATTTAATTACGGAAGTCTGAGTCCAGATATTGTATTTCCTAAATTTCCTGGTAAAGCCGGTAAACTTGTTCCACCAACTACAGGTAAACTACCTGCGACAGGTAC
>CASFML010000039.1 GCA_949295795.1 uncultured Gammaproteobacteria bacterium
ATAATGCACGAGCTGTTTTGCTCGAGAAAAGGTATTAGAATTTTCTTTCCATAGACAAATTCCGTTTGGATCCAAGCCACTATAAATGATGTGAGATAAATCATCGATGGTGGGCACTTGCTGACTTTGCTCTTCTTGATTGATCCTTTTGTCCTTATGGAGATACGGAAATAAGCTATTTGCAAACGAAGAAATACTAGTGGTCAGTAGCTTTGCTTGCTTAATCCGTTCCACACCCGCATCATGTTCTTCTTTTTTTTGACTCTCAAAAGCTTCTTTCTTTTCCTTACAAGCGCGAGCTTGCTCAATTGAATAAGAAAATTTGTTACTCATCAACTCAAGTTGTAACCGTTTAAGATCTGCAATAAGCGCCGTGGCGAGTTTCCGTATGAATGCAGAGACAATATAGGGTTTTAATAAACTGTCTTCTTTTTTGCGCTCCTCTTCAAGAATCTTTGTATTAAATGTTTTCGGCAGCTGGATCAACGTATCATTTTTTTTCCAAATACTCCCCCAAAGACTGTTCTGAAGTTTTTCAATGAGTTCATCTAAATCTTGATCAGGAAATAAGCTATTGAGCTTAATCTGTGCTGACTTTAAATTGCATTCACTAAAAAAACAGGCTGGAACTAAAATTTCTGTGAACAACGCAACTGGATTCTGCTCTGTTCTTTTTGTTTTAAGCCATGCCAATAACCCATCCATGTCCTGGTCCGGCATCGGTTGCCTTTGCTCCAATGCCATCAGAAATCTAATCAGTTGTGTGCATTTTTTAATTTGCCAATTGCGTAAACTGCAAGCCATTTCATAAGCCAGTTCATCCACTTCCATTTGTTTTATCAATTGTTTGGAAAAAAATTTACGTAAGAAAATTTGAGCGATTAATAATTTTTCATCCTCGCCGCTCTGTTCAACGTCCATTGCATGTAGAAAAATACGTTGTCCTTTTTCTATTTGTTGCATTTTCGTTAGCATGGGTAACCAGTTTGGATCATCACTCCATAAGTTAGTTTGTTCATTATAGGTGTTGTCAATTTTTTTAAATGCGGTGGATATCTGCGCAATTTCGGTGCAGAGAACAGCAAGTTCCGAACTTTCAGGCAAGATTTTTTGTATAGTTTCTTTTATAAGTTCAGGTTCATCCATACACTTTCTGATTCTCTGCTTTAATTGTTCAAAAGCAAACTCAGAACTTGAATTTTCTTCATCTGATGAAGCAGGAGTAACAGGAAAATCATTCTCAAACAGGAAAGAAATTTTTTCTTTTATTTCTTTCAGCTCTTTAAAAAACTCATCAATGCTTTCTAAGTAGGCATTAAATTTTTCAATTGAATTTGTTCTCATTTGATCTTTCTGTTTTGAGTTCATTTTAAATTTATCAGTAATTGTGTAGGAATTTATATTTCACATTTGAATTAAGCAGCCATTCGTGAACTATTATCATGCTTTCTAGATCTATTTGATACAATTTCTACTTGTACATTTAAACCTTCGCGATCCACCAAATCTTGAAGCGATAATCTAATAAATTGCTCTCTGGAATAACCTAATATTTTAGCATATTTTGATGCCAACTTAGGGCTAACAGATTTACGCTCATGTTCAATATCACATAAATGCTGCTTGCTAATCTTAAGTTTAGTTGCAAAATCAATTTGAGATAATTCATCAGCCTTTCGAATAGCCCAAATAAGCTTTCCAAAACTAAGTTGAATTTTGGTGACGTTCTCTATTTCTTTTAAAGTTTTCTTTGTTTTTTTACTTTTAATACTCATGTTTATTAACCTCCTTAATTTCTACAAATTTGATAAGACCAGATTTATTGATAGTATATATAGCCCGATAAGCAATATTGAGACGTATTGAGCGTTGTCCTTTTCTCTTTCCTTTTAAAGCCTCATCATGATAACCAGGTATTTTTCTAACTTCATTTAACCCATAATGGCCTACTGCGTCTACCCACATTTGAAGTTTTACAGCAATGGCCAAAGGGACTTTTTTTAAGTCTTTTTTAGCTCTTACAGATAAATGAATATCGAAAATATCAATCATATTTAACATAGTACACTAAATAAGTGTACATATCAAGCAATTGCACTATGTAATAAATTTGTTCAGTGCTTTAGATGAAGACATAACTGTTAACGCATTAACCTTAAAAACACTTATTAAAAAAATATTACGCGAAAATATGGCTATATAGATAACATACTTTTTTGACTAATAGAGATTATTTATAGTAAAAAAATGAAAAAACTCTTATTTTTAAGGGCTAAAACTAACATCCGATAAGAAAAATTATCGGATTTAACCTACAAAAAAAACCCGCGCATTCAGATCATAAGTGCAACGCTCTTTTTTATTCTAACTATAAAGTTAAACGCTTATAAAATCGAGCAACAGCCCTTAGAAGTTGAAGGTGTATTTATCAAATCTAAATCGACAGCGCCTTGAATGCCTGAAACATGACCTTTTGAGCTATGCTGCCACCAAAACCAATTGGTTTCTGGTTTATCCCAACTTTTAGGAAGACGAGGTTTTTTTACATCCCAATTTGCCACCCACAGACCACACTTGCTAAAGTCATATTTTTTCCAATTTACTCCGTTATCCCAATAAGCCGGTGAACAATAAATTATCACATTAAAATTTGGTAAAATATCTCGTTTTATTCGAGTCAATAGATCTTGTAAATTATCTGCCATGACATCCGGGCTTGCTGATTCATTTTGGCTTTTTTCTACGTCAATAGCGAATAAATCCTTTTTAGGATCAAATGGAATAGAAGCAAGGTTTTTTCTTATGTTTTCTGCCTGTTCTTCAGGCGTACTACTAACTCCTCTAAAATAATGATAGGCGCCTACATTCATGCCCGCTTTTTTAGCTGCATTCCAATTAGCAACAAACTGAGGATCGGTATACGTACCTCCTTCTGTCATTTTAATAAAAACATGCTTTACTCCTTCATTTATAATTTCATTCCACTTAACATTCCCTTGCCATTTAGAGATGTCAATTCCCTTTTCGTAATTATCTTGTACTAGGTTTTTCATTATTTTTTCCTATTGTAAAAATTAAAACAGCAATGAGCGAATCGTAACTAGTTAATATTGCTATTTTTAATTTACATATTGTAAAAATTAAAACAGCAATGAGCGAATCGTAACTAGTTAATATTGCTATTTTTAATTTACATAAAAATAATTAAGTTGACAATAAATAAAATTGCAACAAACTTTGTTGCCTTTTGTTATGTACAGGTTAGAACATGTACTAATAAGAATTTGCATAAAATACCTCCTTTGGTGTAGCAAAACCTAACAGTTTTCTTGGGCGGTTATTCAATCGATCCATAATAGCGCCAAGCTCATTTTCTGTAATGTGACTAAAGTCAGAACCTTTTTTTAAATACTGTCGGATTAGCCCATTTGTATTCTCATTGAGGCCGCGTTCCCACGAGGAATAAGGATGCGCGAAATAAAAATCAGTTTCTAATTCGTGGCTAATTTTTTCGTGATACGCAAACTCGCTCCCGTTGTCTGCCGTGATTGTCAGAACTTTATCAGCTATCGGCTTCAGGGATGAAATAATGGAGGAAGAAACTAAGTCAGCAGTTTTATTTTTAACCTTACTCAATACTGTTGTCTTACTTACTCGTTCAACGAGCGTAACAATCGCTTGTTTCCTATTTTTACCTATGATGGTATCGATTTCCCAATCACCTAATCGTTGCTTTTGATCAACAATTGATGGTCGTACGTCAATAAAGCGGCGGTTTTTTATTGCTCCTTGTCTTTTAGGACTTCCGTAGCGCTTACGATATCTTTTGCTTTGATGACGCAAATGTTTATATAAACTACCGCCCTTTTGTTTGTCTTTCAAAATATATTGATAAATACATTCATGACTTATTGAAAACAAATTGTGTCGTTTTGCATAACCACTAATTTGCTCAGGACTCCATTGGAACTGAAGTTTTTCATCAATAAATTTTGCAACTAGTTTAGTTAATTTAATATGTTTAGGCTTATTCTTATGTCTTTCATCAGCATAAGTCTGAGCATAATGTGTTTTATATTGCCAGCAACCCCATTGGGTACGCATAAGCTGCGTATTACGTTTAAATTCCCGACTAATCGTTGATTTATGGACGCCTATTTCTTTGGCTATCTCCGTTTGATTGTAACCTGCTTTCCATAAACCATAAATTTGACACCGTTTCCTAAAATCAAGTTGTTTATACTTCTTCATGCTGCAATCTTTTATTATTTAAATAAACAATATTTTATATAATTTTATTGTTTATTATTTATACAAAAGTTGCTCTTATAAGTTGAATTCACGTGAACAAACCGATACAGATTTCTTTTGTCAAAAAAAGTAGATTTTAAATTCTTCACTGTCATAAAAAATTAATACTTCTTTTCCTTTGCTCCAAAAATTATCTAATTCAATATTTATCGTTTTATTTTTTTTTTGATAATGAACTATTTAAGAATTTTATACCCTGAATGGTAAAGATTTAATTAAATTTTAATATCCGTATTAACTACTTAAGAATTTTATACCCTGAATGGTAAAGATTTAATTAAATTTTAATATCCGTATTAACTACGGAGGAATCAAAGATATTCCTTATATGGAAATGCAATATTTTTAATCTCTGTTGCCCTGAAAAATTCAGCTAATTCACTTTTATTTAAATTAATTCCTAAATATTTGGAAATTTTTTGCTTCATTTCTTTACAAAAGTTGCTCTTATCACTTGAATTCAAGGGAAGTCAGTCAAAATAAGCTTAACCATTCTGAGACATCGATTTAATTTCTCCTGCTATACGTAACCAGTTGCTTATATTTATAGCTATTATTTTTAATTTTACGTAATGATAATATTAAAGCAATCAACATTAATAATGAATAAAACCAAAATAACGCTGACCAACCTTTATGAAAGCTTTGATATAAAAAGTTAAGCATATTTTTTGAGTAAAACTTAAGATTAATTGGTATTAAACCAGATGATAAGTGAATAAACTTAGAAGCATGCCATTGAGAAAAAAATTTAAGTATCCAAGCAGAAATACTGATGCTGGCCGCTCCAGCAAGTGTCGCATTTGTATAATATAATCCGAATGCTTGTCCGCTAAGTTTAGGGTTATGCCCTGTTAATGCAATAGTATTCAATCCAGCAAACGTTAATGCAAAGCCAATTCCGACCAATGATAAGCCTATTTCTAAATAAATCTTAGACAGAGGTATGGGCATAAAAGAGAGCCATATACAAGATATTAACAAAACTGTGCTTCCTAAAATTATAGGAATCAAAGGATTAATTTTAGCAATCCATTTTCCTACTCCAATTGATCCAATGCCCATTACTATCGTTAAAGGTAAAAGAATTAAACTAATATCTAATGGAGAAATCCCATAGATATTTTGTAGGGTTACAGGAAGAGCAAATAAAAGGCCAATAAATATAAATTGACACAACATACGAATGATATTTGCAAAAATATATCCTTCATGCTTGAAAATCACTTTATTAAATAAGGGTTGATCAATTTTTGTTTCATAAATAAGAAAACATAAAAAAAGAGTAAATATGACACTTAGCTGTCCTAATTTACCAATTGTAATAGAATCGGTTAGATGATTTAGAGTATATATAAAATAAAATAAACAACTAATTAACAATAAGCTTCCTATTATATCTTTGAATTGATTATCTTTTTCATCCTGACAATCTTCTTTTACAAACAACCAGGTAATTAAGGTGGCAATAAGCCCCAAGGGGATATTAATAGCAAATATGGCACGCCAATCTAGCCAATGTAATAATAATCCACCAACTATTGGTCCAGCAGCTATTGAGAATCCAGAAGCACTAACTACTAGGGCCATAGCTAAACCTTGTTTATTTTTTGGAAATACACGAGATAAAATGATTACACTCATTGGATAAGTTAATGCAAAACTAAATCCCTGAACAATTCGAGCTAATATAATTTCCCAGCTATTAGTTGCGATACAAGCCAATAAAGATGAAAATATAAAAATGCTTAGTCCAATAATAAAGATTTTGCGCTTTCCAAATGAATCCCCTAACCTACCTCCAATAACAAAGAAGCATGCTGAGCTAATCAGGTATCCATTGATAACCCATTCACTCATCCAGTCTTTTAGTCCAAATGTATTTGTCATTTCTGGTAATGCTAAATTAACTGCAGTTGCATCAACGTTTGCAATAAATATAACAATAAACATTGCTAATAATATAAGCCATTCTCGTATTGTGATCATATAATAATGCCTAGATACATTACTAAAATGATCGTTGAATGCGATAAGATTGTATAAAAAAAGCCATCTTATTAAGAAAGTTGTCAGATAAAATTATTTGAAAAAAAAATGAAGAAATCATACGAAGCTGTCCTTACTTTAGATTAAACATATCCTTAGAGCCTGAAAAATTAATTTCAATTTTTAGCACATAAAGAAAATGTGAACTTAAATTAATGCTACAGTATATCAAATAGATGAAAAACTATCTCCTTGATTTGAACATTGCTTTTACAAAGATAAATAAGATTAGTATTTACAATAAAATATATTTTATTATAAATTTCTACTAATTATAGAATATTTATAATATATAAATTATAATTTATGTTATCTTAAATAAGATAGAAAAATATAATAAAAGGAGTTTTATATGATTATAATAAATTTATTCGGTTTTATGTATGCTTCTATCAACTATCTTAGAAGTATCTCCCTTCCCTGCTCTAATAAAATAATTTTTAAACAATAGTGGCCTAAGTTAGATATAAATCTATCAATAACTTAACATTTATAAATTTATTATAAGGATAATAATTATGACTCAATTTTTAAAAGATTTTTTTAACGATTTTAAGTTTATTACAATAAAGACAATGCCTATGGCAGCATCTTTTACATTTAGTATTGAATTATTAGCCACGGGTGTTATGGCTATCCATTTAAATGATGATGAGTCTTATGCTGCGGCAAGTATTTTATTTCAAGCATACACCTCAACAATTATGCAGTTAGCATTTTCACCCGTTCCTTCAGTTGGGATCCATATCAGTCCTTTTTTTGGTGAGTTAAGAAGATTAGAGATAGCAAATGCTCCAATTGAAGAAATTGACAGTATGCGAGTTAAATTGGGGAATATTTTCAAGGCGGGCTTAATTGAAAGTATTATAGTTTCTATTCCTGCGGGTTTGGCTTTGGTTTTTTCAGATAAAATAATACAAGGGTTACATCAATCTCCTGAAGTAGCAGAGCTAGCATCCAGGTTTTTAAAAGTATTTGCCCTTTCCGCACCACCATTAGCATTACGTGCATGTATTGGGCAGATATTTTACGCTAAAGGTGATGCCAAACCCGCGATGTATATAGGGGGTATTAATTTTATTATCGGCACATTATTAGCAATTTGGTTCTCAAGAGGTGGCTTGGGAATCCAACCGCAAGGGTTATCAGGTATTGCATGGGGATATAATATTGAATCTTATCTTACAGCAATTGGTTCTGTTATTTATGTTTCATTTAGCAAAAAATATTCAGACATACCTTTGTTTTCAAAAGTTAAATATCGAGAATTAATACAAGAACTAAGTTCACTCGCGGCTGTAGGTGGTCCGCTAGCACTTACCAGGTTTGTAGAGGTATCAATGACACTTGCTCTCAGTATTTTTGCTGGTCTAAAAGGAATCAGCGAACAAGGTACTTTTTCATACTCAATGCAAATGAATTTTTTGACTTTCATTTTTGGCATGGCCTTTGCGCAAGCAGTTAGTTATCATGTTGGTAGATTAATGGGTTCATTAGAATTTGACGCTGCTTGTAGAGTCGCTAAAAATGGTTTAATCACAACGTTTATATTTGTCATTCCGCCGTGTTTATTCGTGAACTTCTACCCTCAATGTTTATATAATGTTCTTAATATTAGAGGTGAACAAGAAGAACTAGTTCCTAAATTGCTTCCAATTGTTTTGTGTGGTGCGGTTGCACAAACTGGCCGTTATAGTGTTAATCAGATATTAAGAGTATTACGTGACAATAAAGGGTCGACAATGACTTCGATATTAGGAATGTCTACCGGCGTTGCTGCAGCTGCTATCCTAGGATTTGAGACTAATGCAGCTTTGTATGGAATTGCTTCTGGTTTATTAATTGGAGAAGGTGTAAGTTTTATAGCTCTATTATGGCGCTTGGTAAAAAGAATTAAGCCAGATGTCATTAGGGCTATTCAAGCAAACCCAGGTGATGCAGAGCCAAAGACTTGGGGATCATATTGCTGTAGTTTTTTTAAGTGTCGCTCTTATATAGAAGAACAAGAACCTCTTTTACCTGCTCCAAATTTAAGGAGTATAAATTCTTAAAAATAAAGAATAAGATTTTTATATAAAGAATTTTTAATTGATGTTAAAAAATGAAAATGGATTTATCAAATACTCTTGCAAATTTTAGCTATCTAACTGATGTTTTTTCAGATTCGCAATGGGAGAAAATCGATTGTATAATTGAAAAAATCACATGCCAACCAATCTTATTGGAAAAAATAATAAAAGGTACGGGAAAATTAAAAAAAAACAAATTCTCTCTTGAGTTACATCGTTTTATATCAAGAGAATCTGGAATATCTCAAATAACCCCATCTCCATATTCACAAGATATTTTATCAATTATTAATGATTCTTCTTTAATTGAAAAGGTAAGTTTCTTTTTTAAAAAGAGAATAGAAATTCTTAGAATGCAGCTTAATGTAATGAAAGCAGGAGATTTTATTACAGAGCATTCCGATATAGAAAGCGATAACTCTTATTTATGTGGAATTTTAATACGTACTAATAGCAAATACACAGGTGGGGATTTAACGATCTATGATACAGCACATAATGAACATAAAATAAGACAGCCTAATCATTCAATTTTATTAATGAACTCTCACTGTATACATAAAGTGGATAGTTTAACTTCTGGATTCCGTCATACACTTTGCTTATTTATGGGTTAAAACAATGTCAACATGCCCTTTTGAAAAAAATTCTGATAATTTTAGTAAAAATAATAAAAATATTTTTAAATTGAAAAGAAATATTTCAATTTTGTTCTTTTTTATTTCTTTTACATTATTAACTTTTCTTGGTATATTCTTGATAAGAATAGATAATGTGTCTTTATTTGTTTTCTTACTATTAAATATTATCTTTTCCTTTTACCTTTCTTTTCTCATATATGAGAAAAGCATCCAAAATATTTTTTTCTCTATAGATAGCAAAGATAAAAAGAAAATCCCAAAATACGGGGTCTTTAATCTTTTATATGATATAAGCTTTAGAAAGAAAACTCTAATGAGAGATATGGATATTGAACGGATGAAAAAATTTGGAAATATCTATTTAATGTTTATGGGGTATCGTCCTGCATTAGTTATTACTTCTGCTAATCTTGCAAAGAAAGTATCAAAAGAAATAGATATTTATAAAAAAAGTAATCCAATTGATTTAAATATGCCCTATTTTTATAAATGGGTAGGAAATAATAATATAGTCCTTTCTAATGGAAGTGATTGGAAAAGACTTAGAGAGATAATTCATAAGCAGTTAAATGCGACTAATTTCTATTTTCCAACAATGTGTATAAAAGCACTTGAACTATGCGAACGTATCAAGGAAACATTAAAACAAACAGATAAATCTGAAATATTGCTTAACCGATGGCTTAAAGCATTTTCCTTAGATATAGCGGGTGAAACCTTATTTGGATTTAATTTTAATCATTTAAAAGAGATTTCTAATGCCGCTATAGAGGCCATGGACTATATTATTAATGAAATCTTTAATCCTTTAAGGATTGCTTTCCCATTAATTAATAAACTTCCAACTAAAACCAATAAGAAATTAGATAAAAGCATTCAACATATTGAAAGCTTAGTTTCTATTATGAAAGACAAATACTCACAGAATAATTCAATGAATACCGATGATAATCTTTTGAAAAGATTAATTAATAGCAATAAAGAAGAAAAATTAGTTGAAGATGAACTACGGAATAATATTATCACACTAGTTTTATCAAGTTATGAAACAACTCAAGTTTCACTAGGTGGAGCTCTTTATCATTTTGCTAAGTATAATAAGTTTCAAGAGTTGATTAGGAAGGAATCTATAAGGTTATTTCCTAATCTCGAGGAAGAAATTAAAAATGCAAATGCTAACGCCTTTGAAAAATTTCAAAAATTTGAATTATTAGAAAACTTTATTTTGGAAAGTTTACGTGTTTATTCCCCCTTAGCAAATCAAAATTCTAGAACTATTACTCAAGATACTCAACTTGGAGGATTTCATATTAAATCAGATATCTCTTTAATTATTAATATACATGCAATACATATGAATAATGATGATTGGAATGAGCCTAATGTATTTAATCCTGATCGATTTTCTAAGAATAGTAGGCCTGACAAATTTTCATTTTTGCCTTTTGGGGCAGGTCCAAGATTATGTTCCGGTAGAAATTTCACATTATTAGAGCAAAAAATCGTAATATGTTGTTTGTTACGGAAATTTGAAATATTATTGCCTTATAACTCATATAAAGTTCCAGTTAAAAGAACTAGCTTTACTGGGATACCAGAAAACTCTTTCAAGTTACTTTTTAAACCACTTGAAGCATATTAATATATGATTATAAAATAATCAGCGATAAATTACTTAGTTTAAAGAGGTAATTGCAATTGATAAAGCTTCTGCAAACCAAGGTGTATACTTTTGAGGTACTTCGATTGTTTCTTTTATCAATATTTCTATAGGAACCCACGCAATATTTGAAATTTCATTTTTATTAAAATTTATTTTATTTTTACTAAAAAAACTGATATAAACATGATCGCATTCGTTTTCTATTAAATCATTATTAAGTTTTGCAATATAATGGAATTTACCTGCATATTTGAGTTCAGTTTGTATACCAATTTCTTCTAATAATCGCCTTTTTGCTGCATTTTTCGTTTTTTCCCCCGGAAAAGGATGACTGCAACAAGTATTTGTCCATAATCCTCCACAATGATATTTTTTAAGATGACGTTGCTGTATAAGTAACTGAAGTTGATTATTTTCTCTATGAAAGATAAAGACAGAAAAGGCTCGATGACAAAGACCAAGTTGGTGTACTTTTAATTTATCGCAGCTTCCAATTTCATTATCATTATTGTCTACTAGTATAACTAAATTTGTTTTGAGCATAAATTAAGAAATTTTTTATGTTCTTTGCATAATAGATAACCTGTATGCATTTCCATTTTCTATGGCAATCAGGTCTTGATATCTTGCACAATTCTGATGCCAAAATCCAAAACCACTATCCATATATCTCAGCTGTGATAAATACGCTTCTAGTCTTTCATAAAATGATTTCCCAACTTTACTTAGCAGTTCTTTTGCTAAATACTCAAAGTTTGTAACAGCATTATCATGTATTTTTATTAATGCCTGAAATGAATCATATAAACTTATTTTATTTAAATATTTGTAGTATAAAACCAAGTTTGAATATATTTGATTATTTTTCAAATCTTTTGGTACGCTTACGATATCATTCACTATACAACATATTCTAGCTGCGTTATCAAGTAATTCCTCATAATTATTGTCAACAAGGATTTCGTCAGGGATTTCTATCCCAACTGCTCGCTCTAATGGTAGTGTATTAGGCCTTATGCCTACTGTGAAAGATCTTAGTTTTAAAGCGTCTTCAAAACTATGATTCGTAACGTCTTTTCTTATTTTTTCCTCTTGTATTGCATATTTAGCCCATTCAAGCATCCTTTCAGAAAATCTTATTCTCCAATTTTTGCTTGCCCCTAAACGTTCATATTCGTTACCAATATGCAAAAAAGCTTTATAATATCCATTGCTTTTATCGTAATTTGATAATTTCCCAGCAAGAGCCAATAAAGGAGAAGCTATTTGATTAATATCTTGTGCAATTTCAATACAATCATCATCCCAAAGTAACCACATAGTTATATATTTACAATACATTAATGCATGTTCATAGGCTGCCATAGAATGTGTGTAACCCGCGTAATGTCTGGGTTCCATATCTAAAACTTGCTTTAATTTTTCTTTATCCTTTATTAATGAGAGCTTTGACATCCAATCCACAGTTTCAGTTTCAATAGAAAAAGAAAATGGTGATAGTTTGACTGGAGAAAACCATGATTTTGGGTAAGATATCAATAAAGTTAAAATTTTCTTATCAAAAAGGAAGGCTTCATTATTTATTTTTTTTACTTCAATGTCCATTTAAGTACTCCATATTTTATTATAATTTTTTTAGCCTGTTATGAAAAAGGAAAAAAATATCAACGCTTGCTGGATTGTTCTTTAACAAATTCTTCTGCTTTAGTTAATAGTTTACGTAAGTCTTCTGTCATCGGTATATTAGCTATTTTATAATTTAGTTTTATTATAATTTACCATCTCATATCCACATATCCTAATATTAAAGACGGTTTGAAGCACTTTAGCTCTCATAAACTCAAGATGTTTTATATGAAGATCTAAGAAATCATTAAAATCAGCAAAAGACGGTTTTTGCTTATTCTGATCAATAAATTTCGTTACAAAGCGATTGATCGACGTAAAACTAAGGCGGATATCTTTAACATTCCTTACCACTTTTATTATAGAGGTAATGAACGCTGTATTTTTATCAGCAAAAGCATAATTAGCAATATTTATTTTCGTTAAAGGTTTAACAAATGCTATTTCGGCAAAAGCTTCTAAAACTTTTGGTTTTATATTAGCGGGTAGATCACGCTCCTCGTTTTTTATATCCTTGTATAGCTTTCGTGCTGTGTATTATACTGAAATTTCAAGCTATTAAGACTTGGATGATTGTTTTTGGTTTGTTGAATTTAGTTATAGAACATGCTAAATTTTATCCCATAACCAATATAGAGAGATCTACTACTATGACTACCGTTGCAGATATTTTGGTCGAAAGCTTAATTGAGTTAGGTGTGAAGCGAGTTTACGGCATTGTTGGCGACTCGTTAAACGGCATCACCGATTCCATCCTAAAGAAAAAAACCATTCAATGGATACATACACGTCACGAAGAGGCAGCTGCCTTAGCGGCTGGTGCAGAAGCGCAATTGACGGGTGAACTCTCTGTCTGTGCAGGCAGTTGCGGGCCTGGAAACATGCATTTGATTAACGGGCTTTACGATGCACACCGAAGCAACGCTCCCGTATTAGCAATAGCCGCACATATCCCCAGTGCTGAAATTGGGGGTGGCTACTTTCAAGAAACACACCCTCAGCGTTTGTTTAAAGATTGCAGCCATTTTTGCGAACTCGTTTCATCCCCTGAGCAAATGCCGCGTATGCTCGGCATGGCAATCCAAGCAGCGCTCAGTCAACGAGGCGTGGCTGTCTTGGTCATTCCAGGTGACGTTGCACTTAAAACAATCGCCCAGGGAAACCCCATTCGTTGGCCATGTGCGCCTGTTCCTAAAATCATTCCAAATGAGACAGATCTACAAAGAATAGCGAATGTCTTAAACCATTCCGATCGTATTACTTTGCTGTGTGGGTATGGTTGTAAAGGGGCTCATCAATCTCTCATGAAACTTGGCGAAGTGTTACAATCCCCCATGGTGCATGCGCTAAGAGGGAAAGAACACGTTGAATACGATAACCCCTACAGTGTCGGTATGACGGGTTTTATTGGATTTTCTTCTGGTTACTATGCCATGGAAGCGTGTGAAACGCTTTTGTTGTTGGGAACCTCATTCCCTTATCGTCAATTTTATCCATCCCATGCCAATGTCATTCAAATCGATATCTGTGGGTCACAGTTAGGTCGACGTTATCCCGTCGATATAGGCGTTGTGGGTGATGTTAAAGACACCATCGATGCACTCTTGCCCTTGTTAAAACCACATACAAACACAAGTCATTTAAACAGAGCGCGGAAACACTATGAGAATGCACGCGAAAAGTTAGATCGTTTAGCGCGTGGTGACGCAGGCCAAGTGCCTATCCATCCACAATATTTGACAAAAATCGTCAGTGAAAAAGCAGAAGACAATGCCATTTTTACCTGCGATGTCGGCACACCCACTGTATGGGCAGCACGGTATCTCAAAATGAATGGTACACGTCGACTCCTAGGATCTTTTAATCATGGCACGATGGCTAATGCTTTATCCCAGGCGATCGGTGCCCAAGCCACTTTCCCAGAACAACAAGTGATTGCACTTTGTGGAGATGGTGGCTTCAGCATGCTTTTAGGCGATTTCATCACACTCCGACAAATGAATTTACCCGTTAAGGTAATTGTTTTTAATAATGGGACGCTAGGATTTGTGGAATTGGAAATGAAAGCTGCAGGATTTCTGGATATTGGCACTGAATTAACGAATACCGATTTTGCAAAAATGGCTACGGCGTTGGGTATATATGGTGCACGTGTCGAAGACCCCGCTGACCTAGAAAGCGCTATCGAAGGCGCTTTTGCCCATGAGGGGCCTGCATTAATCGACGTGGTAGTCAATCGCATGGAACTCTCTTTACCACCAAAATTAAAGGCGGAACAAATTAAGGGCTTTAGCTTATATCTTGCAAAAGCCATTCTCAATGGCCGTGGTAATGAAGTGTATGAACTAGTAAGAACAAATTTGTGGCAGTAAAAAAATATAGGAGCTATAGACAGAAATAACGAATTTTGGTCAGGACGGCCAAAATACTTCGTGAGCAAAGCGACTCACGTCACTTTATCTTCTATAGTCACCCCCTCTCTTTTGGTTGTGGCCCAATCAATGGATCGCAGGAATTTTCTTCAAGCTGCCCATTTTATAGATTCCTTGATGCGCAGGTGTTAAAAGATTTACTCTTGTCGATCAGCTGAAATTCCAATACCTGCATCACTAATCTTTACCTCAACGATAATATTATGTGTTTCGTGTTTCTTAATTTTTAATTCGACGCGGATTCAGATCATACGTGCAACGCCTTTCTTAGTTTGGTAATTTTCGCTCATGTTAAGTTAAATTGACAATGTTCAATACTTTGCTTACAAAAGTACTGAGGTGATGGTTCTCCAAAGAATCCTATATTATGCCAATCACTTGGATTATTTATTCTAGCTCGATTTTTATCTTTTGGAAGTCTCATATCAAGTTCTTTTCGATTATTGAGTTCATAACTACAATGCAATAACGTACCGCTTACAAATGGATTTGTTTGGTTTTCTGCCGAATAAACAACTTTCTTAAAGTTTTTAATTTCACCATTCTGATTTGTTCCTGGAATGATTCCATCCCATTTTCCTGCAACATAATGATTTTCATTTGTCCAATTTATTGAATCAAGGTTTGGACAATAATCGGTAGAAATAGCCTTGTATTACTAAATATTGTGCGGTTAACGAAAAAGGAAATAGTAACCAGGTAAATAACTTGCTAAGTTTCATTTTTTTTCCTCCTGTTTCATTAAATTTACTACAAATAAAATTGTAATAAACTTTTAAGAATTTGTATAAAAATTGCTCTTATTAGATTCAAGAAAAATTTCTCTGCCTGGTAATTAGTTACAAAATCATAGGATAAGAAATTTTTATCATTTTTTCAGATTAAAGGTTGTGCTTATTAATTGAATTCAAGTTTTGAGTAAAATCATATCATAAGATGACCTTTTTTCTTGGTTTGGTAATTTACTCTATTTTTTATTCAGATTAAAATTTTAAATACAAAAATACTAAAAAACGGAGATTTTATGAACCAAACATTATGGATTTCTTTGCCGCAACTTCAAATAAATGCTTTAAAAGGACTTTTTGACTATATCCAAATTAAAAAATTATCACCTTTAAATTTCAATCAATTAGCCGAAAAATTAACTCCTTTAAGAAAGGATCGTGATTGGTTAGGATTGTTTGCAAAATATAATAAGATACCTAATATAAACCCTATTCTAAAAAATCAATTAAATCAATTATTTAGTCGTGTAATCGGTCTAATAGCTAAATTAAAAAGTTATGATGCTAGTTTATCCTCTAAAACCTTTCAGCCCAATGAGCTAATGAGTTTGCTGATAATATATAATATTAATGAGAACATTTTTGATACTCATTTATGTAAAGCTTTAGCTGAAAATGATTTAATTTCAATTAAAAAAGAAATTTTAGAAAAAGAAAATTCCAGCTCAACTAGAATCTCAGAAATAAATACGTATTTATTAATTTACTCCTTTTATACCAATGATGACGCTGTTAAATTACCTCAAAATGTTATAGATGCTACCAGACTTTATGCTAAGCAAAATGATATTTTCCTTACCGAAATAGATAACCGCATTAGAAATGTTCGATCGCCTACCCCTACCTACTACCCTTCAGTGCCAGAAAATTATTCTTGTGATCTCATGCCTATTGAAGCGGATGGATTATTAGCCCTAGCTAATAAATCAAGCGTTAATTATATTAATAACACACTCATGATGATTACTTCTTTGTTTTTATTGTTAAAGCAAATACCCGTTATTTATCAAGTAGGAAAGAATATACATAAAGATTTAACCCAGGCCAGTCACCTTATTAGAAATTCTTTCTTTAAAAGAAACCTTAAATCTATCGATAAAAATCTGCTAAGATCGGATACGATGGCTGTATCTGATCTTCATTATGAGCTTGCGTAGCAATATTGTGATGTGATCTTAATAATAGAGCCATGCGTGTAACTTGGCTCTAGAATTGTGTGACAGATCCTCTCCTGCCCTATCGCTTGTAAACTGCTTTGCATAATCTGCAAATTTAACATCATTATTTCTAAGCGCCTCCTGGATAGGTAGCCAAATTGTTTGAGGATCCTTTAAATATAACATCACGTCTTCTATCCCTGCAGGTTCATTACTATTACCATGTACTAAAATAATGCTGCTGTTTTTAGGTTTTTCTTTACGCGCTAACCAGGCATTGCTACCGAGAGGAATTAATCCATAAAGTTGCATTGCTTGCATAACCGACTTATCCCCAATCAAACCAAGGAAACGTATAAAAACAGAGGGTAACTGTTTTTTCTCTAATAATAGGATTTCGCTTGTTAGAATTTCACTTTCAAGGTTAGTTTGGAAGAATTGTAAAAAATTTTCTTGTAAAGGTAAGTCTTTAAAATACAAATGGCTAAAGGAATAATTAACCCAAGTAATATTGAGTCTATGTTCTTTTTCCATGTGTAAAAGCCAGTTGAATTCCTGTTTATGGCTTAACATCCAAAGTCCAGTTATCGAGATAGCGACAGGGAAAGGAGTTTTTTTGGTTTTTTCTAAAGAAACCAGTTGTAGATAGAAATCTTTTTCAAAAGTTTTAATGGATGGACACATATCCACCGTTAAAAAAAGCCTTTTTTTGAATTTATGGAATGCGTTAAACCTGCATTGGCAAGATCCTTAGGGGATTTAGTGAAATACAGGAGGTTTTTAACATAAGGTGTTTTTTGAATTTCGCTCCAATCTAAATATCCGGGTAATTTTTTTGAATCTGTTGCTGGATTTCTCGCATAAAGCTGATCAGCTTTTACTACAGGAGGTTTGATAATTATAGGGATTTACCAGTAAGAAAAAAATTTCTTGGTTTGTTAAGAATTGGCGAATAGCGATACGAAGCTCGCCTTCTTTAGAATAAAATGGGATAAATGTCCTTTGGTAATATTCGATAGCTGCAAACGCGGAAAATGGAGTTAAATGACTTCTATATTTAAATCCGCTTAGCTTCTTTTTTATAGGCGCTAGGATCCATTTTAAAAGGTTATAATAAATTTCCATATAGCTTAACTTAATTTTTATGAGTTTAAAGAGTATAATAGCATAGGGTATTACGCCCTAAAAAATACAACTTCAGTCGCAGAAATTACTTTTATTAGATAATCTCTACTGCATTTGCTTTAAGATCAATTAATCAAATAAAAACTTAGGAAATCTATATGGAAAAAACAAAGAAGGTAGATAGTTTACAGTTTAATTCAAAAGAAATTAACGAAATATTTTCCAGTACAGTTCACATAACTTACGAAAATTCAAACGATTATCGTAGCTCATGTTCAACGCCTTCTAAAAGTAATCAGCCCTGAACAATCAACAAAAAGAAGATTATCGGATTATTGACTGCCCTCACCTTCATCAGGAAAAATAAATGGGCCTTGGAGAACATAACGGATTTGGATATAAAGAAAATAATAGAGAAATTTGCTGATAATAACCAACTTTATAATTGTAATTATTTGGCAATAAAACTTCTAGAATTTCTAAAAAATAAAACGGGCCAAGCTTATCTAAATAATAATCATCATCAGATTGTTATTGGTGATGAAGTATCCTTTTTAAGTTAGTTATTAACCTCTTTATTCAAAGTAACAATGTATCATTGAATGTCTTATTAATGGCTTTGGCTACTTTTGCTAGACGTAATCAGTTAGTCCTATTTAATAGGAGATATTTTTAGTGAAATTATAAAAAATGCTATTTACCCCACTTTACCAAATTGATCATAATAGATAAACTTATAAGCTAAGGTTCTGCTTGTGCTCAAGTCATAAAAATTAGCTGAAATTTTTGTGAGTTTCACAGCTATCTCACCATTTTTTTATAATCAATAATAACAAGTGGGATTATTTTTAATATGAAAGGAAGCCACTCATATCATGGACGTTAATATTGTTAATGTATTTTCAATCAATAATAACGGCGGAAACCCCTGTGCTATAGTCGATCATGCGAATAATTTAAACTCCGAAGCCATGCAAGCCAAAGCAACCTTATTAGAGCTTCCCGAAACCGTTTTTATTATTAAAAGAGAAGATCAATATATTTTACGGTTTTTTGCGACAAAAGGTGAATTACCTTTATGTTGTCATGGTGCACTAGGAGCAGCATTTTATTTATATAAGTCAAATTGTTTACAAGCTATTAATATTCAATCTTATCATCATCAAAGCAAAATTAACGTGGAGTATTCAAACAAGTTAATCGCAATGTCTATTAAAAATAAAGGAACCCTAATCCATTCAAATATAGACCTTTCAACGATAAGTAAACTTTTAAATAATGATAAAATGGCTATAGACCCACAATTACCTTGTGCTGTTGCGTCGATAGGAAGCCCAAAATTATTAATTCCTATAATCAATAGAAAAATCTTATTTGATATAGCACCGAACCTAGATTTAATTGCTCAATGGAGTAAAAAATATGGTGTTAATGGCATTTATGTTTATTCTAAAGATACTGAAAACTCAAACGCTAATTATGTTGGAAGAAGTTTTAATCCATTATTTAGTCATCAAGAAGATATTGCAACAGGCGCGGCGGCTGCAGCCTTATGCTTCTTGATAAATAGAAGAAAAGGTGAATCAGAATC
>CASFML010000040.1 GCA_949295795.1 uncultured Gammaproteobacteria bacterium
ACTGGACATCTGGTTTTATCGACTTTACATACAAACAGCGCTGCTGATAGTTTGACCCGTTTAGAAAATATGAATATTCCAACCTACAATATCGCAGCTTCGGTTCAGCTAATTATTGCGCAGCGTTTAGTAAGACGTTTATGTTTGCATTGCAAAATTGAAGAGCATTTACCAAAAAAAATTTTATCAAAGTTAAATATTACACCCGGTATTAAAATTTTTACAGCAAAGGGCTGTGCACAGTGTACAGAAGGTTATAAAGGCCGAACAGGTATTTTTGAGGTTTTAAAACTTTCTGAAGAATTAAAAAAAATAATTCTAAGGAAGAATAGTGTATTAGAAATTAATCAATATGCACAAAAACATGGGATGCAAACCTTGTATTTTTCAGCTTTAGAAAAGCTAAGACAAGGTGAGATAAGTTTATCAGAGATGAAGCGCGTAATAAAAGACTAAAAAATTATGTTAGAGAAAATTAAAATTTCTTTAGAGAAAGTCCCTATTAATAATAAGAGGTTATCCAAAAATAGAAATTTTTTTATAAATTTTATTTATCGTTGTACGATTCATTTAATTAAACCAATTAAAATTCAGGAGATTTTTCTTTTTAATAGACAAATTGCTCGCTTATTACAAGTAGGAATTCCATTGCTACAAATCTTAAGTTTATTAGAAATTACAATAAATAATATAGCATTAAAGCGATATGTAAAAAGAATAATTCAAAATTTGGAAAATGGCTTTTCTTTAAGCGAAGCATTGCAAGAAAATCAATCCTATTTTAGTAAATTTCACTGTAGTTTAATTCAATTAGGAGAAAAAACGGCAACACTAGGTTTGATGTTCGACCGAATTGCAGTTCATCAAGAGAAACACATAAAATTAAAAGCAAAAATTATCAATGCAATGGTCTATCCTATGATAGTTTTAGTGATGGCTATATTGGTTTTTATTGCTTTATTGATTGGTGTAGTTCCTGAGTTTGAGCAATTTTTTTTAGATGCCGATGCAAAGCTACCTTTATTAACTCGAATAGTTATCTATTTATCAAAACATATAGGTTTTCTCTGTTTAAATTGTGGCTTAACTTTATTGCTATTAGGCGGATTGTTTATTTTTTTAAAAAAAAGATATCCAATTTTTAATAGAAAGCTTGATTGCTACATTTTAAAAGTACCTATCGTCAATACTGTTCTTTCGAAAATTATAATAGCTCGCATTACACGTGCTCTATCTACTGCTCTTGAGGCAGATTTACCATTAGTCGATGTGTTACATCTTATTGCGGAAATATCAGGAAATTTTGCTTATAGATCGGCTATTTTATTGAGCTGTGATTATATACGTAATGGAGAAGGTTTTTATCAAGCTTTTTCACGCCACAAACTATTTCCACCGGATTTATTGCAACTTATAAAAATTGGAGAAATTTCAAATTGTCTAAGTGAAATGCTGAATAATGTTGCTGATCTCTATGAAGAAAAAATGAATTATTTTACGGAAAACCTATCAGTATTACTAGAACCCATTTTAATAATTGTTTTGGGCTTAATGGTAGCTTGTTTGTTGGTAGCAATGTACTTACCAATATTTAAATTAGGGAGCGTTATTTAATATGGAACTTTTCTTAGTAGCTAGTTTTTGCTTTATTTGTGTCTTATTGGGAAGTTTTTTTACAGTATTGATTTATCGACTACCCATAATTTTACAGAAAAACTGGTATGAAGATTATAATTGCTACTTAAGCTATGGAAAACTACAACAGTTTAATTTAAAAAATTTTAATATATTTTATCCTTTTTCGTTTTGTCCAAATTGTCATAAAGGTTTAACTTTTTTACAAAAAATACCATTATTAAGTTATTTTTTTTTAAAAGGAGAATGTACTTATTGTCATGTCAAAATTTCTTTTCTTTACCCTTTGATAGAGTTTTTAACTATAATTACCTCCCTTATTGTATTGGAACGTTTTGGAATAAGTTTACAAACCATTCCAGCACTAATTTTGACTTGGGGGTTGTTAATTTTAGCGTTTATTGATCTTGAATATAAGATACTACCGGATATTATTATTTATCCTTTATTATGGTGTGGTTTGATTTCAAGTCTATTCCATTTATTTGTCTCTCCAGAAGAGGCTATTTTAGGAGCGTTTTTTGCTTATCTGTTTCTTTATGCTGTGGCAAAACTCTATCAGATTCTAATAAATATCAAAGCAATGGGAGAGGGAGATTTTAAATGTTTTGCATTATTAGGTGCTTGGCTGGGTTTAAAAGCTTTACCTTATATTTTGTTTATGGCCGCTATGGTAGGTTCTTTAATTGGGATAATCTTATTCTTTCAAAAGAAAGAGAGTATACGAAAAAAAGCAATAGCATTTGGTCCTTATTTAGCTTTATCGGGTTGGGTATGCTTGATAGGGCGGTTTAGCTTTGATTGTTTCTTTTAATTTTAAAACTATCAAGATTCCTTCAATAAAGCTTAAATAGTTCTTAACAGTCAGATTTTTAGATAATATATAAAATTAGATATGATAAACTTAAGCCTATAACTAGTCTAATAGTGGAAAATCAGATGTCTGAAGAACTACATCATAACCTACCTATCTCAATTATCGGTGCAGGAGCTTGGGGAAGTGCACTCGCTATTCATTTAGCACATAAGCATCAAGAGGTGCGTTTGTGGGCTTACGAAAAGCAACAAGTCTCCGAAATAAATACAAATAGAACTAACGAACGCTATCTGCCGGGTATTGTTTTTCCTTCTAATATTACATGTATAGATGATTATCGAGAAGTTCTTGCAGGAACAGAAGATATATTGATCGTAGTGCCAAGTGTTGCTTTCCATACAACTTTGAAAAAAATGCAACCTTATTTGCAGGCTAATCAACGCATGATTTGGGCAAGTAAAGGTTTGGACTCTGAAAAGCACCAATTATTAAATGAAGTAGTTAAAGAAGTTGTAGGAAATAGAGAAATGGCAGTGCTATCAGGTCCTAGTTTTGCTAAAGAAGTCGCTCTAGGCTTGCCAACGGCTGTTTGTATTGCGTCGGAAAATTATAATTTTGCCCAGGATTTATTGTTAAGATTTCAGACCAAAAATTTTCGCGTCGAAATATCACAAGATATC
>CASFML010000041.1 GCA_949295795.1 uncultured Gammaproteobacteria bacterium
ATACAGGATGGGCATGCCAGAGTAAATACAACAAAATGATTCCACCTGCTGTAAAACTTAAGGAAAGTGCCATATAAAACATAGTCCACTTACCGGTTCGAACCCGCGGTTCCATGAGTCGATTGACATTGTTGGAAACCGCTTCGATACCGGTATAAGTACCACTTCCCAAGGAATAAGCACGTAATAATAAGGCAATAATGAATAGCCAACCGGTTTGCTGAGACATGACCAGCGTATTACTTAAGGTATCCGAGAATACCATCGGCAAAGAGCTTTTATGCGCAATCACACCATAAATAATTAAAAAGAAATGCGTGGCGACAAATCCCAAAAAGATGGGCATTAAAACCTTAATCGATTCTTTCATGCCACGTAGATTCAGTGCGATAAGTAGAATAATGACGCAAGCGGCCGTTAATAGTTTATAAGCCAAAAAATAACGAGGGAGTAAACTAAATAAAGCATCGATACCACTTGCGACGGATATCGTAATCGTCAACACATAATCAACAATGAGTGCAGCACCCGAGATTAATCCTGCATGAGGACCTAATAATTGTGTGGCTACTTTATAACCACCGCCACCACTGGGGAATAGCGTAATGACTTGATTGTAAGCGAGGGCAATGACAAACACCGTCAATATTGTGGCGATAGAAATATACAGACCTAAGGAACTATAATGCGGGCCTAAAGCAATGAAGGCTTCTTCAGGACCGTAACACGAGGATGATAAACCATCGGCACCGAGACCGACCCAAGCTAAAAAAGCGACTAAAGCAATATTCCGCTGCGCGTTCGGATTTAATGGGTTGCGGGGTTTACCGAGTAAAAGACGACCAAGACGTTGAAAAAAAGTCATGTTGACGCAGAGTCTGAATAAAAAGCTACTATAGCCGGTTAAGCATTGTTTTTGAAGCTTATCTAAAGTGTAAAACTTTAATTGATTAAATAAATCCAGCAAGGATCCGATAATAATTTCTGTGTATAATAAGTAAGCGGAGCTATTGATTTCGTAAATTTTATAATAATTTATTATCTTAAAGGACATTACCATGAAGATAACGGAAATAACAGAAATTAATGAATTATTAACTAAGGCATTTCAACAAGAGTGTTCATTAGTCGATGATCTTAAATTATTTTACAGACTTGAATTTCCTCGTGTATCAAGCATCAGTGAATTTGAAATGCTTAAGCGCCACTGTGAAGGTTTTTTATCGCAATTTGATATAAAAACCGCTGCTAGCATTGTGAATTATCCGGGGGAGGGAAATAGTGTCTTTATATTACAAATAAACAAACCACCTTTGGATCAATTGTTAGAAAAATTAGTGGCCTTATCAAAAAATAGTCAATTTTATGAAGCACTCCACCCCGATAAGCTATTGTTGCTAAACGAATTATTAGATAAAGGTGCTAATATTAACGGTAAGAATATTTTTGGTGATACCCCTTTGCATGTCGCTGTACAAAAAGGATATGACGTGATTGCTAGTTTGTTAATCGAAAGAGGGGCATTAATTCTTCCTAATAGTAAAAATGAAACCGTTTTGCAGATAGCCGATCAAAAAAAGGATGTGTTGCTAGGAAAAAGCTTAATAAGTGCATTATTAAAGAGTGATTCAAACATTAGCAAACCTGATTTTAAACACCCAGCATTATCGGACTATTGGGATGAACAGCAGCTAAAACGGACGCCTCAACAAGATCGAAAGGTTAATAATATCATTAAATTTTTTTCATCGGAGAAATCCTACGAGAATAATCAAGTTGAACAACCATCGGTTGCTGTAAATTTAAGCAATTAAATCTTTTATATGTCAAATTGACAAAAATAAGTTATAAACAATGATAGGACTTTTTTGGTAGTTTAGTTAAGATACGCTAAAAAGGTCCTTTTTCTTTCGGGGGTTTGCGAGATGACAACATCAAATAATCGATATGAGATCCCATGTCTGGCTTCACATTGCTTAGAGCCGCTTCATCAGTTAGAACAACATCTATTGGCTGCACAAACGGCAATAGAAAATTGGTTACGTGAGCAGTGGCGTAAAACACCTGCCCCTTTTTATTCCTCAGTCGATTTGCGGAATGCAGGATTTAAATTAGCGCCCGTGGATACCAATTTGTTTCCTGCTGGATTTAACAATCTGAGTGAAGATTTTATTCCGTTAGCCGTACAAGCCGCACAAGAAACTCTCGAGCGTTTAGTCCCAGGCTGTTTACGGATTCTATTAATTCCTGAGAATCATACCCGTAATAGCTTTTATTTTGAAAATCTTTATACCTTGCAAGATATTTTGCATAAAGCCGGTTTTGAAGTCAGGATTGGATCCTTGTTGGAAGATATCGACGTTAGCAAAGAGATTCATTTAGAATCAGGTGGTTCGTTAAAATTAGAGCCTATCCAGCGTCAAGGTGATCAGATTAAAGTCAATGGTTTTTTGCCTTGTTTTATTTTATTAAACAATGATTTAGCCAACGGCATTCCTGAAGTATTACAAGGGATCAAACAAGCGATTTTACCTAATGTCAATTTAGGTTGGCATAGTCGCTTAAAGTCCAATCATTTTCAGCATTATGAGCAAGTCACCCATGAGTTTTCACAATTATTGAATTTAGATCCCTGGTTAATTACACCTTATTTTTCATCTTGTACCGATGTGGATTTCATGCAGCGCGAAGGTGAAGATTGCATGCTCGAAAAAAGCCAACAAATATTACAAGCAACCCAAAAAAAATATGATCATTATCATATTAATGAAAAACCCTACGTTGTCATTAAAGCGGATGCCGGGACTTATGGTATGGGTGTGTTATCAATTCACGATGCGAAGGAGATTCAACAACTTAATCGTAAAAAACGCAGTGATATGATGGTTTCTAAAGGAAGTCGACCCATCGATAAAGTGATCATTCAAGAAGGGGTATATACCTTTGAAACCTGGAATGAAGCCGTGGCTGAGCCCGTGGTCTATATGTTGGGACAATATGTTGTTGGGGGATTTTATCGTGTCCATACCGGTCGAGGTGTCAGTGATAATCTGAATACACCAGGTATGCAGTTTGAACCATTACCTTTTGTACAAGCCTGTAATATTCCAGACCATAGCGGACAACAAAAGGGTAAATGCGCCAATCGGTTTTATGTTTATGGTGTCATCGCAAGACTCGCCTTGTTAGCAGCAGCACGCGAACAAGCAGCACTTTTAAAGCAAGCGGAGTAAATCATGCTTAAACCACTGGGTGTGATTATGGATCCCATTGTCGGGATCCATCCTAAAAAAGACACGACACTCGATTTATTACTAGCCGCACAACAGCGTCATTGGCCCATTGTTTACATGGAAATTAAGGATCTTTTTTTAATCAATGATCGACCCCATGCGCGAATGCAGAGCATAAAGGTTAAAGATGATCAAAAAAATTGGTTTGCTTATGGCAAGGAAACAATGGCTCCACTCACGCATTTGTCGGTAATATTGATGCGTAAGGATCCACCGATCGATATGCACTACATTTATGCAACGCAGTTGTTGGATAAAGCGCAACAGCAAGGTGTCCTCGTTATCAATCGCCCACAAAGTTTACGTGATTTCAATGAAAAATTATTTACATTAGATTTTCCGCAATGCTGTCCTCCCAGTTTAGTCACATCCGATATTAAAACCGCAAAAGAATTTTTATTCGAGCATCGAGATATTATCGCTAAACCACTCAATGGTATGGGGGGGAGTTCTGTGTTTAGAGTACGCGCTAAGGATCCGAATTGTAACGTTATCTTAGAAACGCTCACCACTAATAATCGATCGCTTATGATGGTACAGCGTTATATTCCAGAAGTACTTGAGGGAGATAAACGTATTATTATGATCAATGGCGAACCGATTCCTTACGCCTTAGCGCGTATCGCAGCAGCCGGTGAAACGCGCGCTAATTTAGCCGTCGGTGGTCAAGGTAAGGTGCTTAGATTAACTGAACGTGATCACTGGATTTGCCAACAAATAGGGCCAACCTTGCGCGAAAAAGGCTTATTATTCGTGGGTATCGATGTCATCGGCGATTATTTGACCGAAATTAATATTACTAGCCCTACCGGTGTGCGCGAAATCGACGCAGAAGCACAGCTTAATATCAGTGCACAATTTATCGATAGTATCTTTCCTTACGCATAATATTGTTTTTTAATCTAGTATAAAAAATATCGTTAAGAGTACTACCGATAAAATTGACAACAAAGCCCTATCGCAAGAGGTTTTTTCTCATAAGTCCAATCAGTCAAGGATCAATACGGTGATACAACCGACCACGCTAGAATTTGATGATTTTAGACAACTGTTAACTCCTCGTGCTAGAGATGCGCACAAGGGTATGTTTGGCCATGCCTTGATAGTGGGAGGTCATCATGGAATGATCGGCGCCGTGCGTTTGGCGGGCGAAGCGGCTTTACGTGTCGGTGCGGGTTTAGTGAGTGTTGGTACGCAAGCCGAATCGATTACTGGCATTATTAGTGAACGTCCTGAGATCATGGCTCATGCGATTAAAAAGGCTAACGATCTCAAGCCTTTGCTTAAAAAAGCGAATGTTATTGTGTTAGGTACCGGATTAGAACAAACAACTTGGTCACAGCAATTATTTAAACAAGTTTTAAGCGCTCCGCAAATTAAGGTTCTGGATGCGGATGCTTTAAACTTATTAGCGAAACACACACGAAGCTCAGAGAATTGGATATTAACGCCTCATCCTGGAGAAGCTGCGCGTTTATTGGACTGCACCATTAAAGACATTCAAGCGAATCGAATTAAGGCAGTGAAAGCATTGCAAAAACAATATGGTGGTGTGGTGGTATTAAAAGGTGCAGGTAGTTTAGTTTGCAGCAAGCGATCCTTACGCCGCTGTTCAGCGGGGAATCCTGGTATGGCCAGCGGAGGTATGGGCGACGTGTTAAGCGGCGTGATAGGCGGTCTTTTAGCACAGCATTTCAATTTACAACAAGCGGCCGAATGTGGTGTTTATCTACATGCAGTCGCAGCCGATAAAGCAGCCAACTTACGCGGTGGTGAGCGAGGTTTATTAGCCAGTGATTTAATGCCGTATTTACATCAATTGATTAATGATCAACCTTAATTGAGTAAATTTTGCTTTAATAATGTCTTCTTTAACAAAGGTTTTGTTGTAGGAAAGCTTATCGAGTTCAAACTTATTTTTGAGCAATCGGCTAGAATCGACAGCTCGAAATTGATTCATTACAATAATAGGTTTCCTCAGTCGTTTTTTTCCAGTTTCCATCAAGCTGAATAGTCGCATTAGTTTGATTAGGATTTAAAAAAATCTCTAGGTCATCGTCGGTTGTATATACACAACGATTCAGCTTTCCAGCTACTTTTCCTTCGTTAATAATTGAGTGAGATGTAAATTTGGCATCAAAAAAATGAGTGATCTTGCCGGGCAAATCGATTCCAGTATATTTATCCGGATCTATCCAGATTTTACCTTGAGCTTTAGCAGAAAAAATACAAGAATTAAAACGATTATTTTTAATGCAATGGGTTTTAATTTCGTCCAAGCTTGGGCAGGTTGCTGACTGAGCAGAAAATGCCCAAAACAAATTAACGATTGTATGTAAAGTGAAAAATTTATTTATTTTCATAGGAAGCGATCCTTTAAGAATAATTTTGTGTAAAAAAGGATAACCAAAATTCAAACAATTTTGAAGTTAGTTTATTCCTATAATTAATTA
>CASFML010000042.1 GCA_949295795.1 uncultured Gammaproteobacteria bacterium
AGAAGTGGGTATTTGTAAATTGCAATACTTAGCCAAAATAATAAGAGACACCCAGCGAATAAAAATCACTGCTGGGTGCATGATTACTACCCCCCATTTTTTGAATGCGATTCCAAGAAAATTCGACAGGAACATTCGGTTTTAAGGCATAACTAATGCCTACACCAAACGTGGGCTCTAAGGTTTTCGAATAGCTATTCGTAGTACCGTTATAGGGAGCAATGACGTTTAAACTACCGTGTGTGTTAGGACGTAAATAAGCTAAGCCTAATTTGGCATAAAGATTTAATTTTGAGTTAAGCGGAAGTATTCCTTTTGCCGTTAAATCAAAGGCACTCATTTTGCTTGAGGCGCTGGCGATATAATTATTAGAAAAAGCGGAGGTGCTCGCATTATTAAAATGACGATAACCGAATTCCATTGCCCAATGTTGATCGAATTGATAACCAAAACTAAGACGATATGTTAAAAGAATATTATTTAGACCCGGTAAAGACACCGGTGATGTCGCATGGTTGACGGTCACTAAATCAGTGGTATTAAGATGAGTGTTGGCATAGCCGAGCTGTGCACCCGCATAAAAACCTGGCATTTCGGCCTGCACGTTTTGCGTGATAACAAGCGCTGTGCTCATTAGCAAAAAGGGAATTGTATTTCTTTTTAACATCATGCTTCCTAAAATTAAAAGGATAGTATATCAAAAATTAATGTGGCTGAATGAGTAGGCGTCGTACGCTCATTACAATTGACAGCTATCCCTGTGTTAACCAAAATAATAAGCTAAACCGATTGAATAAAAATCTGTACTCGGTATGTTGTTACCACCGCCGACACTTTGAATGCGTGTCCAAGCTAAATCAATCGGGACAAAAGGGGTAATGTCATAACTGAGTCCTAGACCAAAACTGGGATTCCAGCTATCTGAATAACCTAAATAATTATGACCATTCACGACCGCAGAACCATTAGCTTTGAGATAAGCTAAACCTAGTTTTGCATATAGATTCACATTACTTGAAATGGGTAACATCGGCTTAGCCATAAAATCCAATGCTTTTTCGCTTAAAGAGACATCAGCACCGGGGACACCGCCAACACCGGAAAAATCGACATCCGAAAAACGTGTGTAGCCGATTTCAAAAGCAACATTTTGATTAAATTGATAACCACCGGCAATACGACCGGTAAACGCCATTTTACTATTAATAGATAGCGCAGCGGCATTGCTAGCTTCTTGATGAGTATCGGCGGTACCGAGTTGACCTAAGATGTAAAATCCAGGAATGGAAGCATGGGATAATAACGGCATGCAAGCAGAGAACAGAAAAACGATCTTAGTCCCAATTTTTTTCAACATGAACAACACTCCTTGTGAATGAAGATATCCTATTATACGATAGATTGTATGAACACCCTACCACGCTGGCGAGCTTATCTTGCATTACTCCGTTTACATCAACCCATAGGAATATTTTTATTGCTATGGCCCGCTTTATGGGCGTTATGGATTGCCGGTGCGGGTGTTGTTGATGTTAAAATCCTGGTTTTATTTATTATCGGTGCGTTGCTGACACGTTCACTGGGTTGTGTGATGAATGATATCGCCGATAGAAAGCTTGATGGTTTTGTGACAAGAACTCAACAGCGACCCTTAGCGACAGGTGCGGTGAGTTTGCCAGAGGCGGTGCTGTTATTAATGTTATTATCAGTGTGCGCATGGCTTGTGGTTTATCAATTAAATCGTTTAACGATTGAGCTGGCCATGGCAGCGGCAGTGATGATTGTCATTTATCCTTTTACCAAACGTTATATCGCTTGGCCGCAATTATTTTTAGGGATTGTATTTGGTGCGTGGTCGATCTTAATGGCCTTTAGTGCAGAAACGGGGAGCATACCCGGGATTGCTTGGTTATTGTTTTTGGCGGCTTATGCTTGGTGTGTGGCCTATGATACCATTTATGCCATGGTGGATAGAGAAGATGATAAACGGGTAGGAATCAAATCCAGTGCTATTGCCTTGGGTCATCATGATGTAATGTTTATCGCTGCTTTAGAGTGTGTCTTTGTTTTGCTGTTAGCTATCATCGGATACCGATTAAAGGTACAACCGATTTATTATCTGATGTTGACCTTGGTCGTGGCTTTATTCCTTTATCAACACTATTTAATTAAAGATCGAAAACCTGCAGCGTGTTTTCAGGCCTTTTTGAATAACGCTTGGATTGGTGGTTTGATTTTTTTAGGATTTTTCTTTGGTATACAGCGTTAATCAGCAATTCAAATGCAAAGCGTGTTGAGGTATGATTTATGAAAACCAAGGTTATTTATCCTGGTACTTTTGATCCGATGACCAATGGTCATCTTGATTTAGTACAACGCGCCGCACAGCTTTTTTCAACAGTGATTGTGGCTGTGGCTAAAAATCCAAGTAAAGCACCGGTGTTTTCCATCGACGAACGTATCCATCTGGCACAAGTGGTATTAAAGGACTTAATTAATGTTCAGGTCCATGGATTTGATGGTTTACTGATTAATTGTGCCAAGGAATATCACTCACGGGTTATTTTACGTGGTTTGCGAGCGGTTTCTGATTTTGAATACGAATTTCAATTGGCCAGCATGAATCGAAAAATGATGCCCGATTTAGAAACCTTATTTTTAACGCCTGCCGAGCAACATTCGTTTATCTCAGCTAATTTAGTGAGAGAAATTGCGAGCTTAGGAGGCAATGTGGCACAGTTTGTACCGCCTGTGGTCGCTGAAGCATTACAGGCTAAATTTAAATGAACCAGTTTTTTAGAAAAAAAGTTAGCGATGGCCTTACTCATTACCGACGAATGTATCAATTGTGATGTTTGTGAACCTGAATGCCCGAATGAAGCCATCATTCAGGGTGAATTTATCTATGAAATTAAGCCCAATAAATGTACAGAGTGTGTCGGTCATTTTGATGCGCCACAATGTGTCGAGGTTTGTCCTGTAGCTTGTATCGTGGTTAATCCAGAGCATCAAGAAACACCCGAACAGTTGTTATTGAAATACCAAGGTTTAATCAAA
>CASFML010000043.1 GCA_949295795.1 uncultured Gammaproteobacteria bacterium
ATTCACACGAACTCTTTGTGAGGTTGCAATAATCTGCGCGTTTTTACCGATTTCAACAGTCGCAACATAGCCTTTATTTTGATTTTCCGACTTAAAATTATCCGGAATACCATTTTGGCCAGGTGTACCGCAAGCGGTTAAATTATCATGCTCATGCATACAGGTAGTCACTGCTAATTTAAACGGTGCCGTGGCTTGAATCACTTCAGCAAATTTTGCTCGGTTACTATAATTCTGATAGCTAGGTATGGCTAGGGCAGCCAAAATACCAATAATCGCAATAACGATCATGAGCTCAAGTAAGGTAAGACCGCTTTGTTTTTCCTTCGTTGAATACATAAACCTTGCGCCTTCATAAAATCGAGATACTAGTTTAACAAGCCCTACCAATTTAAACTAGTATCTCATAAAATATTTAAAATTTTTTAGCAGCAAAAGAATCTTCTTAAGAGAGGCACTTGCCTGTCATCATCTCCATCATCATATTTCAAACCAGCATTATCTTGCTGTGAATCACCTTGTATTGTAGATGTTTCAATTTCAGGTGCTCCTTCAACTCTTTTTTTAAATTTTTGCCCGCCAGGAGTCTGACTTCCATAAACAACATTAGGATCAAATTTTGACGTAGAAGCTTCTTTTTCAAGATAACTTTGAAAAAAAAGTGGAGAATAAGTTTTTGCATCAAGTTCTAAAAGCTTTTCTTTAGAAAGTTCGAATTCTAATTTCAACCTTATAAGTTCGCGTTCATGAGCATGTTCATCTTTTAAATTAATCAAAATTTTAATCAGTTCATTTTTAGCCATAATAGCATTTTTTAATTCTGCTATATTGTCATAGATGATTTCTTTGAAAGAGTTTTTTTTAAAGTATTCATTAAAAAAACCTTGCACGGCGGCTCTGCCACTTTCTTTTAATTTATCCTTGTCTATTTTAGTTAAAGTAAACTGAGTGGTATGTATATCACAATCATAGATCGCTATCGTACGCTGGCAATATTGTTCTACCTTATTTAAATCTGAGGTTAATAAGGTTATAAATTTATTGGCCATACCCATTACTTGAGTCGGACTAATAAGCCAATCACTGATTGAAAACATCCGTTTCGGTCTTATCTCTATCTCTTCTCGTTGCTCCATATCCATAATTGTTTCATGATGTCTCATATCGATAAGATCTAAAACTTCTTCTTTAGAATCAACACGTATGCCTAAAGAGCTAGGATTATAATGATGTGATTTGACTAATCCATAATATTCAGGTAGCCAATATTTATAATCTCGAAATATATTGATTGGATAATTATTTAACACTCCGCCATCTACATAAGGTATAATTTCATGTGCTGTTATTTTTTCTCGAGTAGGACTCCAATCAATACTTGTTTTGTTATGATCGATATAACGAGTATAGAAATAGCCTGGTATTGACATGCTGGCTAACACTGCATCAGCGATTTTCAAATTAGGTGTTGTTTCCCACGAAAATATTTCAGTTTTATTTTTAAGCGCATTGGTCACAATAACAAATAAATTCTTAAACTCAAATTCATGCGTAGATAAAATGTCAAGATTTTTAGAAACATCGGTAATGTTTTTGTTTTTCAAATCTAAAAAGGTTGCTTCTTTGCTATCTAATTTTTTTTCAACAATGCTTTGCACCCAATCATAAAGCCTTTTTCCATCATTAATCCCATGATTAATATTCTTAGAAATTTTATTGGTATTTTTGAAAATATAATTAATCATTGCTAATCTACCATCGGGTAAAGATCCAGCAAATTCAGAAAAATCTACTGAAGATAATTCAGCTTCTATTTCATCAGGGGTAAAATTTAAAGCCACAAGTAAAGCTGTCATTGCGCCTGCAGAACTCCCTGCCACCCAATGTAATTTATCAAGTAATCCGGGTTTTTCCTTAAGTGTTTTGTAAGCACCTGCATAAGCGATTCCTTTAACACCACCACCTTCAAATATTAAAGAAGTAATGGGTGGATGAGGGATCTTTATAATAATTTTTTCATCTTCCATAATAATTGCCTCCTTAGCAAATAGCATTTTCTTCTATTCTTTTTTCTGTATAAGTATTATTCTCTAAATCAATATAATGTTTAGCATCTCTTGCATAACTTTCGATGAGATCTCGATCAGCTATGTCTTCAATTAAATCAAATGGAAATTTTCCATTAGCATTCCGCACACTTTTTAACTCAGCTCCCTTTAGCAAAAGAGACCAAATAATACTTAAAGCATTCGTTTTGCTCGCTGTATCTTCTTGTTGCATCCATATTTCTATAGCAATATGTAACGCGGTATCATTAGTAGTTTCTTCTTGCATATTAACTCGTTGCCTATTCATACCCGCTAATAATAAATTGATGCTTCCTCTATCTTGCTCGCGTATCGCCTTAAATAAAAGAATGATCAATTGTGATAATTTGTTCTGCATCCATTCATTAAAATCTTCTTTTTGCTCTAATCCAAACTGTGTAACTAATTTAGTTACTTGGTTTCGGTTTTTATTTTGAACTTCTGTCAATATTGTAGAAAAAATAATTTCTTTTTCTACAATTAAATAGGCTATCAAAAAATAACCATATAAATATACAATCGAACCTCCTTTGTTCATTGTGACAATTTCTGGCAAGGTTTTAAGAGGGTCCCTAAGAAGTAGGCGCTGCATTTGCATCAACTTGTTAAGATTAGAAGGTCCTTTATCAAAAAAATCGGCTAAACCTTCCGTAAACACTCCTGCAAGAGATTCAGTATAAAAGCAACCTAAAATATTATTCATAAATGCATGAGTTAATTCATGTTTCAGATTTAGAAATCCTTGATCTATTTGATAGACAAAAGCGGTCGTGGGTTGATTATTTATACCGGGCATACAAATACCTCCTCCACTACTATCCACATTCCATACGAGATAACCATAACGTTCAAACTGTTGTTGATCTTTAAACAAATTTAACTGGATATGTATTTCGTCCTGCTGCAAACATTTTATTTTAGTTAAATTCAAAAAATTCTTTAATTCTGCATAAACTTCATTAATTAAATTTTCCAGATTATCATTTTCTTCAGAAGAAAGTGCAGTATGATTAATTTTTATGTAGGTATCTGATAAATTGCTATCTCCCGTAAGCGTATATAACTTAACCTGAGGTAAAATATCCTGAGGACAAACAACTTTGTAAAGTCCATTAAAATAATCCCAATATTCTGGTTCTAAATATTTAACATAAGCGGCGCCAATATCTTCCTGAACTAAATTAACCGAATAATAAGGATATGCTTTTGGAATATCATGAATAGCCATATCACAAAACTTAAGTGCATAGTTATCAATAATAGGAAGAATTTCCGAATTATTTTTATATATAGCGCGTAATTCTTTTAAAAACAATAATCCATGTATCAATATAGCTACGGGATCTTTTTTGTTCCAAACAAGTTGTTCAATAAAAAATTCTTGCAAAGCTTGAGTCAAGTAAATTAGTTCAAAAGATTTATTAATTTTCTTTTTGAATAAACACGCTTTAAAACAACCTAAAAGTGCAGCAATAAAAGCTCCCGCATTTTTAGTGACATTTAGATCCTTCTTTAAGGTTGCCGCCTTAATTAAAGGATTTAATATAGAGGCGTTACTTTTTAATTCTGAGTGTAAATAAAATATTCTTTCCAATACAATTAACATATCTTCTAAAATGCTGAGATCAGTATCGTATAAATTAAACAAACAACGATCTTGCTGTAATATTCGTATTATAATATCATATAATTTTTGCGCTTGGATCTTTGAAAGTTGATTCTTATAGCAACTAAAATAATTTCTAAAAAACCAAAAAATTTTATTTTTTATTTCATTTGGAAAAACTCCATCGCTAACCATCAACTTTTCTAATTCTTCTAAAATTTGATCGATATTCTGATATAGTTCAGGCCAATTTTTATAATCAGTATTTAGTATTAGGGATAAGCATCTTTGATTATTCATATTAAAATCTCCATATAATTTATTCAATTATAATAAAATTATTTTTTAATATCTCTGAATAATCATATATTCAATATATAATGTATTTTAGCTTTTAAATTATATAGATACTGAATATTTTATTAAGTTATTATATTGTTTCTAAAATTTTTTAATACAAAAATTTCTATTAGTTTAACTTTGGGATTAAGCCGAATTTAACAGATTTTTTTTAAACCATTGGATGAATGGATTATTAATGTCATATTCTTTATATAAAAGAGATGTTTCTAACTCTGGAGATTTAAAAGGTAATTGAAAACTTTTTAAAGGCAAGAAAGTTGTGAAAGGATCTGTTCCTCTTTCAATCAGAATTAGTAATAATGATTCTGAAGCAGCAATTTTTGCAGCTAAAAATGCATCGCTTACTACCAATCTGTGTTTTCTTTCTATACCATTTAATTTTAGCACTTTCTCTGAAAGTGACCTAGTATAATCATTATAATATGAAACTAAAACATGCTCGTTAGTATTAATATCCTTGATAGTAATTTTTTTATGATAATTTAATTTATTTATACCTGATAAACAAATTAACTTATCTTTTGAATAAAGTTCACTACAAAAATAATCTGGAACTTTCTTAAATGCACCAATAATAAAATCAAATTTATTAAGTTCCCTAGACGTTAAATCTAATAAATCTGAAATTTGTGTATGTTGGATCTTTATATTTGGAGCAAATTTCGTTAAAAGAAGATTAAGCTTTGGTAAAAGATCAATACTTACGTGACTCTGTAATCCCAATCGAAAAACCTTATTAGTTTGTGATAGGTTTATTGGATTTGTATTAATATCCATTAAACTGAGAGTTTGTTTTAAGATTTTTTCGAGCTCTGGTTTAATTAATTGTGCTTTAGGTGTTAACATTAAAACACCGCCATTTCCTTTTTTTAAAAGTTCGTCTTTAAAAAGTGCTCTTAATTGTTTAAGAGCAATACTGACAGCGGGCTGACTCACACATAATTCGTCGCTAGTCCTTGAAACACTCAGAGTTTGAAACAATATATATAATGTTTTTAGTAAATTTAAGTTGATGCGACGTAGTTCCATCAAATTCTCCTATGATTAAATTGATTTAATACACTCTTAAATTACAAACAATCTACTAAATATTATCTTAGGCGACAGTCAGCCGTTATACCTTAGTTTAAAATGAATAAATACCTTCTATGTTCTCAAAACACTAAATATTTTAAATTCACTCTAGTATAATTATATTTTATATTGTAGTATAAATTTTTTTAATTTTATTAATTGTTTTGTGAAGTATACAATCAAAATACAGTAAAAGAACGATTATTAAGCTAAGTTATATAATTATAAATCGAGGTTATTATGAATAAAATTGAACAGCCATATATTAGTCACTTTCGTACGATGGCAGAATCTACTGTTGAAGATGTCAAACACTTTGTCAAAGAATTCAACAATTATTTAGAACCAAATTATCTAACGAATATGTATACCAAATTTTTGTTAGAATTAAAACACTGTAAAGAGGGCTTTCCTATTAACCGGTATGAGCATTCGCTACAAACAGCCACGCTCGCCTATCGAGATAAAAGAGATAATGAATATGTTATATTGTGTCTATTACATGATACCGGCGAAATTTTTGATCCGTATCATCATGATGAAATAATTGCTGAATTATTAAAAAATTATATTTCTGATAAAAATTATTTTATTTTAAAACATCATACGACCTTTCAAGGATTTTATTACTGGGATAAACTAGGTTTAGATAAAAATGCTAGAGATAAATATAAGACAAATCCTTATTATAACGATGCACTTGAATTTGTCGATAAATATGATGATAAAGCTTTTGACCCTAATTATAATAATATGACATTAGAAGATTTTAAACCTATGATGTTAGAATTTTTTAAGCAAAGAAAAAGCAACAAAGGATCTTTTATCTAAAACTATTTTAAAATTTAAATTTTTTTAAGGTTCCCTAAAAATAACTTACATAAAATTTTAGGTAGATAAAACTATCAAACCAAAAATAATTAAAATTTCAATTATTTTCTTGAGATAAATTGAAAAATTAATAAGTTAGATAGCTTATTATGTAAGTTATTAATCCATCATATCGTCGTATAATTTATATATTGAACGATTTCAGATGGAGGTATAACATGAATTTAAATAGATTTAGAAAAAATTTTTCATTACGAAAACTTATACTTATATCTTTATTATTTTCTAGCCATCTTACTTATGCAGTGACACCAGGAGGAATTGTTTCCTATGATCACCAATGGCCTGATAATAAATTATTCTCATATGTTAGCTTTTTAAATCAAATTAATGATGATGGTGGTTCAAACTCACAATATTATTGGGCAAATGTGTTTTATTTTAATCATGGCGAATCTGGATACATAGGATTGCAAAATAGAGGAAAAGAGGGAAAGGCTTATAATTTCTCAATATGGGATGCAAAAGGTTGGATCCCAGCAAAAAATACTGACAACTATTATTGCCGACCTTTTTCGCATGAAGGAAAAGGGATTCAATGTGAGATTAAAATTTCTTGGAAAACGGGTCATTTATACCGATTTGATATAAAAAAATCGCAAGATATCGTTACTGGAGTTGTTACCGATTTAATGTTTGGAACAAAAACAGTGGTAGGGCGAATTAAAATTTCTAAGCAGTGGGGAGATATATACGCAACCTCTTCGTTTGTAGAAGAGTTTTCACAAGGAAGCGAAGAATTGTCCTCATGCTATGTCATAGGATCTGAAAGTTCTATTTTCTATAATCCGATTGGAGATCAGTCTATTCGAGCCGTACAAAGTGGAAAAACCTATGGAAACTGTAATAACCCTTATATCGCTCATACTGCTTGCAGTCCTGATAAATGCATTAACTCCATCAGCAATTTGAATGGTAATCAGCCCCCTTTAGGAACAAAAATTTAGATTCTACAAATGGGTTACCCTATCGGCGCTCAAAGAAGCAGTTGGTACAAAATTGGTGCATGTAACGTGAATTGTTTAAAAACAACGTTGCTTATAATACTCAAATTGACTACAATTTGGCTCTTTTTAGAGCATTGCCAACGTAGCTCAGTCGGTAGAGCAACTGATTCGTAATCAGTAGGTCGGACGTTCGATTCGTCTCGTTGGCACCAGTTAAAGCAAAGCAAAGACTTATACTATTTTTAACTGACCTTTTAAATTTTCTTGCGCGACTTTTG
>CASFML010000044.1 GCA_949295795.1 uncultured Gammaproteobacteria bacterium
GAACGAACTGAACCTTCTATAACCGGGTTAACAATCTCTAAATGCGAAGGATTAAACGCCATCGCCACATGCATAACGCCATGATCGGTTTTTAGATCCGCTGCAAATCCTTTGTGGTATTTGACATCTCCCGAGCGCTTTTCCTGGGTTAACCTGCCCGCAAATTCTTCGAATAATTTAGCCGGTGATTTACCTAAAATGTTAATAAGCACATTTAATCGACCACGATGCGCCATACCAATCACAATTTCTTGCACATCATCCGCACTGGCACGCGCGATGAGTTCTTCAATCAAAGGAATTAAACTATCCCCTCCTTCCAACGAAAAACGTTTTTGAGCAACAAACTTATTACCCAAATATTTTTCTAAACCATCGGCATAAATCAAACCTTTAAGAATGGCTTTTTTTGTCTGTGCAGAAAAACTCGGCTTACCGACGACGGCTTCGATACGAGCCTGCAACCATGATCGTTGTGCATGATCCGCAATATATTCATATTCAAAACCAATACTGCCGCAATACATCCTTTTTAAATGTGCGATTAAGCCTGCTACGGTCACACTTTGTAAACCGAGTAAACCATTCAGATTCACACTACGTTTTAAATCTTGCGCAGTAATATCATGACTTTCTAAACTTAGATCTACCATTTCGCGCTTTGGTGCTAACGCTAAGGGATCCAAGTGCGCTTGAAAATGCCCATAACGACGATAGGCTTCAATGACACCTAATAATTTATCATGTAAATCATCGGCGGCGGGATGAGACGTTTGATTCTGAATCGGACGTTGGGCTAATTCTGCAAAGTACGCACGGATATCGGCATGTGAAACGTCATTTGCCTTATCACTTAATTGCGCAAAATAGGTTTGCCATTCGGTATTGAGCTGACTCGGGTCATGCAAGTATTGTTCATACAAGGTTTCTAAATAAGTACCATTACCACTAAAGAGATAGGAATTTTTTTGTAAGGCCTGTGCCGATTTGAGTTGCTCAGTCATAATGGTTAAATGTACCCTATTGAATAGTTTAATTACACTTCTTCTTGTAAAAGCTCAGAGCGAATATGGCCGATTGCCTTAGCTGGATTAAGCCCTTTAGGACAGACCGTTGTACAATTCATAATGGTCCGACAACGAAATAAACTAAAGAGATCATTTAACTCCGCTAAACGCTGCTCCTTAGCATCGTCACGATTATCCACCAAGAAACGGCAAAGCCACAAGAGTGCCGCAGGACCTAAAAATTTATCAGGATTCCACCAATAAGAAGGACAGGCGCTAGTACAACAGGCACACAAGATGCACTCATAAAGCCCATCCAGTTTTTCACGCTGTTCAGGGGATTGTAAACGCTCTTTGGCCGGTGGCTCTTTATCATTAATAAGATAGGGATGAGCTTTCTCGTATTGACGGTAAAAAGCTTCCATATCTACTACTAAATCGCGGATAACGGGTAAACCGGGCAATGGTCTTAACACAATTGGCGTGCGCAAAGAGGAAAGTTGCGTAATGCAAGCTAAACCATTTTTGCCATTAATATTCATTCCATCGGATCCACAAACACCTTCACGGCACGAACGACGAAAGCTTAAGGTTTGATCTTGTTCTTTCAAACATTCCAACGCTTCCAATAACATCATGTCCTTACCTGGAGCAACCTCCAGTGTGTAATCCTGCATATAGGGTTTTTTGTCGATCTCGGGATCATAACGATAAATGGAAAATTGCATAATTTAACCTAATGACTAAACTTTTAAAAAATAATTAAAAATTTTATGTATCCTATTTAGCTTTGAATCAAGTATTTTAGTTAATTTTTAGACGGATTGACATATCGTTGCTATGGACAAAAAGTACATGAGCATAAAAAAAACCAATCCAACAGCAAAATTAAGGTAAAAGACGTAGGTTCTGTTAATAAGTTCGTTCTTTAAGCTCCATGGGCGGTACCGTTAAAGGCTTTCGATTAACCGCTCTAAATCCTATGGTATCGGTTAGTGAAAAATACAGTAAATGTTTCAACCAGTTTTTATCATCCCGTTTGGGGAAATCCTCACGACTATGCGCACCACGACTTTCTTCGCGCGTTAATGCCGATACTGCTGAAGCATAGGCTACTTCCATCAGATTATCGAGTTCTAAGGCCTCGACCCGCGCCGTATTAAACACCTGACTATGATCGGTTAAAACGGCGTGATTTAAACGTTCTTTTAACTGCTTTAATTTAACTAAACCTTCTTCCATATATTTCGCGGTACGAAACACACCAAAATCCGTTTGCATCACCTTTTGCATCGCATGTCGAATCTCAACCAAGTTTTCACCCTTTTTCGCTTGCTCCCAACGGTTTAATCGACTTAATGCCGCCGCCAAATCATCTTGCGTAATATTGAGTAACGGTAAATCTTGAATAAGTGATTCACCCACATGTAAACCGGCGGAACGTCCAAATACAATCAAATCGAGTAAAGAGTTACCGCCTAAACGATTTGCACCATGCACAGAAACACAGGCACATTCACCTGCAGCATATAAACCTTCAACAAGTTGATCCTGACCCTCAATATCAACCATAATGACTTGGCCATGAACATTGGTAGGTATTCCGCCCATCATATAGTGACAGGTTGGCACCACAGGAATGGGTGTGGTGATGGGATCCACATGCGCAAACGTCAATGCTAATTCACGAATTCCAGGTAAACGTTTTTTAATGATATCGGCACCCAGATGATCCAATTTTAATTTTACATAATCCGTCCCTTCTGGATTAAAGCCATTTCCAGCGCGTAATTCTAAAGCCATGGCTCGCGCAACCACATCACGCGAAGCTAAATCTTTCGCATGTGGCGCATAACGTTCCATAAAACGTTCACCCTTTTTATTAATCAAATAACCGCCTTCACCACGGCAACCCTCTGTCACTAAAACACCCGCCCCGGCAATACCGGTTGGATGAAATTGCCACATTTCCATATCTTGCACTGGAAAACCGGCGCGTAACACCATACCAATACCGTCACCGGTATTGATCATCGCATTCGTGGTCGATTGAAAGATTCTTCCCGCCCCTCCTGTCGCTAAAATCGTTGCTCGGCTATGAAAAAACACAATCTCACCGGTTTCAATACAGAGTGCCGTTAATCCAGCCACTTGACCTTGTGATGTTTTGACTAAGTCAATGGCATACCATTCATTAAAAAAATGGGTTTTGGCCTTTAAGTTTTGCTGATATAAGGTGTGTAATAAGGCATGGCCGGTTCTATCCGCAGCCGCACAGGTTCGCGCAGCTTGATCACCCCCAAAATTTTTGGACTGACCGCCAAAGGGGCGTTGATAAATCTTTCCTGAGTCCATACGTGAAAACGGCAAGCCCATATGTTCCAATTCATAAACCGCTTCCGGGCCGGTTTTACACATATACTCAATGCTGTCTTGATCACCTAAATAATCGGAACCTTTAACGGTGTCATACATATGCCAACGCCAATCATCTTCATGGGCATTCCCTAAGGCACAGGTAATACCCCCTTGTGCTGAAACGGTATGCGAGCGGGTTGGGAATACCTTAGAAATTAATGCGACTTTTTGACCCGAATGGGCTAACTGCAATGCCGCGCGCATTCCTGCACCACCGGCACCTACGATCACGGCATCAAAACTATAAGTCGGTAAGGCCATTAGATTGTGCCCCAAAAAATGACTAAACCCCAAATAAAATAGAGGAAAAGTACGATGATAATGACGAGTTGAATTATTAAACGTAAACTCGCTGATTTAATATAGTCCGTCACTATTGTCCATAGGCCAATCCAAGCATGCCAAAATAAACTGATTAGGAATAAGCTACTAAATAACCGCATACTAAAATGCGTAAACAAACCCTGCCAAGTCACATAATCAAGTGGTGTGTGACTCAGAATATAACCTAATAAAAAAATGATATACGCCGCTAAGATTACCGAGGTCGCGCGCTGGATTAACCAATCACGCAAGCCATTACCGGAAAGACTGGTTACATTTGTTAACTTTTTTACCATAAATAAATTCCCACGAGTCCAGTCGCTACTAGCGCTGCCACGATCACCAACCCTGCCGTAAAACGTGCGGGCTTTAATTCTTCGGCCACACCCGTATCCATCAATAAATGACGAATGCCAGCAAACAAATGATAAAAAAGCGCCAATAAAAAACCTAAGATAATGAATTTAGTTAATGGGTGTTGGAAACATGTATGTACCGTAAAAAAGGCTTCAGGGCTATGCAAACTCAATGCTAGAACCGCCAAAAAGACCGGAATGATTAAGAATAAGAAAAAGCCAGAGACTCGATGCAAGATTGAAGCTATGGCGGTTATAGGAAAACGAATCGTTAATAAATTAAGATTAATAGGACGTTTACTCACAGATTGTAAGCCTTTTAATGGATCAGAGGAAAAAGACCGGCAGATTATACGCTTAATTAACACCCAAATACAAATTACTTGTACTTTTTTCTAGCAGCATGACAAACAATCAAATAATAGCCTTTAGGTAATAACAAGGTCATTCGAAATAACTGTATTCAGGGGTAGACTAGATCAATTAAAAATGGTAGGCAAATTTTTAAGGGGGATGATTATGAGTATATGGAGAGAAAGAGATGTAAATATACCCAATAACTTCGATGATATGAGCTTTAATGATAAAATAAAACTCTTAGGGTTCGATCTTAATAACCATGCAAACAATGAAGAAATTTTAGACAAACTTTTTTTACATGGAAAATATGCAAATCAATCGATCGAAAATTTAACTTCATCAGATCTAAACCAGAAAACTGCACTATCTGAAATTAATAATGATAAAAAAATAGTTATTTTTGCTAGACTGTTACGCAAAGATCTCATATCCAAAGAATATTATGACACTCAAACGTGGCGTTATCAGATAAAATCATTAAAAAATTGGTGTAAACATTCTATCTTTAACCAATTGCCGGGTGATCTTTCAGAAAAAAACAATGAAATTGAAAAACTACCTTTGCCTAAACCGTTAAAAGGTTTTTTAGAAGAAGACTTGGCACAGAAAGATACGCAAACACCCTCTCCTAGACCTTAACAATAGATTTTTTGAATGCTTATGAGACATTGGTTGGTTTTAATTAACCGTTACAGGTTCATTCACATTAAGGGCAAGTCACACTGCTGCCATTAAAAGTACAGGCAACATCAAAAAGTGAGGCGGAGCTACCTGCAGCAATAAGTGCAGCATTTGGACTAGGACTCGTTAATGACAATGAACCAAGCTCCATCTGAATAGAACTGCCTGTAAGCGTCGCTAAAGTACTCACTCTACTAGCATTAGCCCCGGTACTCATCACTGAAATATCACTGTTAGCCACATTAACTGACGAATTAGTTAATGCATTAATCCCAAAAACATTATTTAACCCATTTACACTGAGCTGGCTATCGTTTATTTCCGCTGTACTGCCCCCGGTAATGCTGATTCCAGTTATTCCTCCTCCTATTGTTCGTGTCACATCCATTTGACTGGATTGTATCATTAATGAAGCATTAGCTTCAGCTCTAACAATACGTCGTGTAGCAAAAACTTGACTATTTTCTAAACTCAACTGACTGCCGGATAAAAATAGTGCTGTATTAAGATAGGGATTGGATGCACTGCCGATTTGACTGCCATTGATATTCACATTAGCAGCATTCGTTGCGTTGATGGCATTCCCTGCTGCCGTGTTACTCGTGGGTAATAAGATAATATCATTCAAGCTATTATTACTATTTAAAATAAACGCGCCATTAAAAACCGAGCGATTAGCACCCGTTACACTTTCGCTATAGTCTGCAGAACGCGAAGAAATACTTTGTCCAGGATTTAAATTCATCGCGCCTGTTCCCGCGCTATTCAATGCCGGATAATTACCCCCATTAAAAAACATCGTGGTATTCGGTAATAAGGTATTTAAGGTATTCACGCCGACCTGACTAAAATCGCTAGGCGCACAAGGATTTTCAAAGGTACAGTTGGCTAAGCTTAAACCAATACCACCATCATTAGGACTTCCCGTTTGGCTAAAAAAGGCAATATTGTCACTAATGAGTTGGGTGCTAGTGCCTTGACCTTCTGCGAAGAACAACGTTCGGCTGGGAATTCCTGATCCATGACCCCAATGCGCCAAATAGCGTTCAACGGGATCGGTTAATCTTTCAGACAAGGAAGGATCGGCGGTGTGTCTTCTCACCCCACCAAAACTCACACCAATGCCCGCTATCAGTTTACTATGTTGATAATTGTCATAACTATAGTTGCTAAAAAGCTTAATATTTTGATCAAACCAATATTGAAATCCAGCGATACCGCCTCGTAAATTATTTGTGCCGGGAATATCAAAAAAATAAGCTCCTAAATAGGTCTTCAAAGGCACCTGGCGAAAAGGTTGATAAGCCAGCATGGCATCTGCACCATTGCCAATCCTTTCAACCTCATTGGCAAGATCAAATACACTGATCATGACTTCACTATGCCCCGTAAAGAATGGTTCGCTGACTGAATTAAACTCATACCGATAATTGATTTCATGACTACGTCCAGCAACCGGGATATAAGCATTGAGATGCGCATCGTAGCGTCTTCCTAATACTTCCACACCAGGGTTCGCTATCCAAAAATCACTATTATTATTGACGCGCGTGCGACCAGCAAAGGTATAGCAACCTAAAATAGCGGCATCATTGTTAATCCACCGATAACCCAAGCCTAAATCCGCCAGCCATTGTTGATCACTACCATAAGTCGCTTGTGGATTCACATACAGATTATGGACTTCGTCGCCATCCAGTGACAACATTAAATCTGCGGATCCTATGGTATAAACACCGGTATAAGCATTGGCAGAAAATCGTGGTGCTAAGGAATTCGCCGCCAAGCCATTAGCGGTATAAAAACATATGAGCAGAGTAAAAAAGCCACCAAGCCATCGATTATTGCCATCCTGTTGCATGATCTCATCCTGTTAAATTCGCCATCTACTCTAAATCAACTAAACGAAGCAATTTTTGGATTTCATCCGCTTTTAATTCTCGGGTTTGCCCCCTACGCAAGTCTTCAGGTAATATAATATTACCAAAACGCACACGTAGTAAACGACTAATATTAATACCTTGCGATTCCCATAAACGTCTAACTTCTCGATTGCGACCTTCTTTCAACACCACGTGATACCAATGATTCGCACCTGATCCTCCGCGCGCTTCGATCTGATTAAACGCGGCCATGCCATCCGCTAATTTCACACCTTTTTGAAGGCGCTGTAAAATCTTTTCATCGACCTTACCTAACACGCGCACGGCATACTCCCTTTCAATTTCATAAGAAGGATGCGAGAGTCGATGTGCTAATTCACCCTCATTAGTAAAGATTAATAAACCTAAGGTATTAATATCTAAACGACCGATCATTATCCAGCGTTGACCGTGTAACGGCGGTAAGTGTTCAAATACGGTGGGCCGTTGCTCTGGATCGGAGCGCGCACAAATCTCACCTTCGGGTTTATGATAAATCAACACACGCCGCCTAAAAGCACTAGGGGTTTTTAAAGGAATGAGCTTGCCATCAATAAAAACCTTTTCTGTTAAATCAATTCGATCACCCAGTTTGGCAGGGCGTTGACTAAGCCGAATCCGACCTTCGCGAATCCAACGTTCAATTTCACGCCTTGAACCGATCCCTAAGTTAGCCAATATTTTTTGTATTTTTTCATTCATGAGATAAAGCCGGTTAGTTTTCGATACTCAATAAAAAATCTGCAGGTATTTTTCCTCTTTCAATATTTTTTTTCAATGATAATTTAATGATATACTTAAAAAAATTTTCAGGATGAGAAGCTTAATAAAAGGAGGTGTATGTTAGCCAGATTCTTTATTGCGGTACTCTTAATTATCACTGCAGTCACCACTTATACCCAAACCCATCAGGCTATTTATTCTTATTCTTGAGGATAAAATCGTTTAAGTCCGGTTTGATAACGCTTAATCTTTTCTGTGTAATGTTGCGCATACCATTGCATATCCGCTATTTGTTGTGCAGACAATGGCTTTATTTTACCCGGAGAACCCATCACTAACGAGCCGTCTGGAATATGTTGATTTTCTAACACCAAAGCATTCGCCGCAATCAAGCAGTGCTTACCAATGACTGCATTATTTAAAACTTTTGCGCCAATCGCAACAACAGAGTAGTCACCGACCGCTCGTGCATGCACCATCGCATGATGGGCAATGGTTACATTGATACCTACTTGCATCGGCATACCAGGATCGGTATGCAATACCGCTGCATCTTGAATATTACTATTCTCTCCAATCTCAATGATGGTATTGTCGGCACGAACCACAGCGTTGGGCAAGATAATGACATGATTATGGATGATCACTGCACCAATAACATCGGCACTTTCCGCAATAAAAATATCCTTGCCAAGTAGCGTGGGAGTTTTATCTTCAAAAGAATATAACATTCAAAAAGGACCTAATTCTCGAGGACATCCATCGAAGCGTTCGACTCATTATCTATAGCGAAATCAGTTTCTAATGATTTGCTTTCCTCGGGCAAAGGAAAAGCGGGCAATTCTGCTAATTCTTTTAAGCCAAAATGATCAAGAAATAAGCTCGAGGTCGCATAAAGATTGGGCCGCCCTGGCACCTCACGTTGACTCACCACTTGTATCCATTCTTGCTCCAATAAGGTTTTAATAATATTGGGATTCACTGCTACACCCCGTATCGCTTCAATATCGCCACGCGTCACCGGTTGCTTGTACGCAATAATACTAAGCGTTTCCAAGAAGGCTCGCGAATATCGGGCTGGCTTTTCTGGCCAGAGTTGTTTGACCCAGCTATTCAGTGCCTTGGAGGTTTGAAAACAATAACCACTGGCTAATTGCTGGAGTTGAATTCCACGCGCTTGATAATCTTCACTTAACTCCAAAAGAATCTTTTTTAGCTCCGATTTGCTCGGCCGTTCTTCTGGGCTAAACAAATCCAATAAGCGATCGATACTCACCGGTTCACCGGCAGCAAGTATAGCCGCTTCACATATCGATTTTAGCGTGTGATTTTCCATAGCCAAACTATAGCAGCAAATCCCCTAAGATGGCGAATATTAAGTAGGCCTTCGATAATATTCTAGACTCCTTTATCCTGCCGAGAGAAACGAGAAACTTTGCAGAAAGGCTTTTAGAATAAGGCTTCATCAAATTTCAGACGATCCCTACGTCACTGTCACTCCCCTGCACGCTGTCCAATAAGGTCTTCTATTCAATGAACCCAGAGTTTTTGAATGTATTATCCAAATTTGCCAAGCGCCTATGGGTAATAACAAGTAAAAAAAATTAATGGATCCAACCCCTTAATTGATGTCTAATAGTCAAAATTGCTGCTAGCTTTTAATATTATAAAAAGAAGCTTCTCGTTCAAGCTTAAACGCTGATTTTGTAGAGCCTAGTAGGAAGTATTCATGAAAACAAAAAATGATGTAGATAAATTATTATACCCCTCAACCCTACCAACGGTTGTCAGTATTGCCGGTACTGATCCCTCGGGAGGGGCCGGCATCCAAGCAGACCTGAAAGCTATCTCAGCAACAGGTAGTTATGCCGCCAGCATCATTACTGTTTTAGTCGCACAAAATACGGTTTCGGTCAGTGCAATACAAGAGATTCCATTAAGCTTCGTTCAACAGCAAATCGATGCCGTCTTTACTGATTTGTCCATAGATGCGGTTAAGCTCGGTATGCTCTATCGTACGGATATCATCCAGTTAGTGGCTGCCCATTTAAAAAAATATCAAGCTCCGTTTGTAGTAGTTGATCCGGTGATGATTTCGCAAACCGGTCAACCCTTACTAAAACCTGAAGCCACACAGGCGTTAATCGATGATTTATTCTCATTAGCGACATTGATCACACCGAATATCCCAGAAGCTGAAGCTATCTTAAAAATAAACATTAACGATGAAGAACACATGCAAGAAGCCGCTAGGCTATTCGCCAACCGCTATCAAACCTCGATACTGATTAAAGGTGGACATTTAACAACACGACATTCGCCTGATATTTTTTATGATTACCCGCATAAACAAATGCATCGCTTTGATACGTTACGCATAGCCACGCAAAATACTCATGGCACCGGTTGCACACTCTCGGCGGCCATCGCTTCCTATTTAGCACAAGGCAAAGACTTATACGCTGCCATTACCCAAGCAAAACATTATTTAAGCCAATGTCTTTTAGCGGCAAAGGATTTAAAACTGGGTCATGGTCAAGGCCCTGTGCATCATTTTTATTTTTTAGATAAGAATAACTTTAACAACTAATTTTTATTTGAATAATGCTTTTTTTTAAGAAAAAAAAATCTAAAAAGATTTCATCTTAACGCTATTGTGAATAGGAAATTGAGCTGATATTCTTATTTTTATCCATTATAAATAATAATAAAATAATGGATAAATTTAAAATAATTATTTTTTAATTTATAACATAGAGGGATATTAAATGTTAGAAAATTCATACAAAATAGATCCTGCTTTTAATAAAGATCTTGTCTTAGCTTATCAACCTTCTCCCGTCATGGATGCTTCTGAATTACCGACTCCCAGTAAACAATGGTTAAATGATTTGCAAAAAATAATTTGTGCAGCGAATCCTCGATTACTGCCTAATTGCCTTAATAAACATTTAGGTGCTTCCGATTATCAGGCAAAAAATCTGTTAAAGGAACAATTACAGATTATTTATCATCGATTACAAGGAAATTTAGATGCTAAACTCGGTAAACTCTCACCTGATAATTACCAAGCCTTACTCTGTAAATTAACTGAAGAGATCAATAATTGCAGCGCAGGTTTTCATAATCGCATCAATATTATTGTTGATTCATTTCAACAACCTCGTAACCTTGATGAGCTTCTTTATATCGTACGTAAACGCTTGGTGGAAAACGTCGCGACACATCTAAGCAATGAAGTTCATGCCTGGAATCGTGTCAGTGTTGTTGCAGCCACTGATGGGCTGGGTATAAAAGCCAATCTTTCTAACGATATCTATTCCGGTAATCTCGCAGAACCTAAAATTCGACAGGCCTTACAAAAAAAATTTACTAAATATTTTACGCCTTTCTACTTACCTAATTTATTAATAAATGCTTTCAAGGAGCTCATTCCAGAGTTAGAGATTGAAAAACAATCTGAAAACGGACTCTGTTTACAAACTCAAGAAAAAATAAAGAGTTTAATCAAACAGTTCTTACCAGAATTTATCAATGAAAACCCTAAAAATTCTAACGATCCTAATAGTTGGAAAAATTATTTTGAGATAGAGGCTGACAAAAAAAACCTTTTTATTTTTAAGTTTACTGATATTAATTATGAAAAACTATATCAATCCTTTTATTATACCTTATTAAATAATAATTATTTTACAACTCCAAAAATAAATACTTTACTTGAGAATGCTTATTATAATTTATTTTTAAGTAACAAAGATCTTCATTCGCCTGAAATCATTATCTCCGAACTTTTTAATGAACATCAATATTATAGTTTATTAGCGCAACTGGTTGAACTAAAAACAAAATATCCTATTTTTTATGAAGAAAATATAGTTAATCCTAGAAATATAAAAACAACTGCGCTATTTATTAAAAACTGTTTAGTTTTCAATGATTTTTTAACCCATCAGTTAGCTATTAGTGAGCAATATTCTAAAGAAATTACGGAAGGTTTTCTGTTAATTCTTAACTTAAATTTACCGCGTAAAGAATTTCTTATTGAACAAATAGCTCATAGCTTACTCGTAACTAATAAAGCGAACTTTAATCTTTTAATGTTAGGTGCACTCAATAATCTAGAATTGGTAAAAGCTATCTTCGCTTTCCTTAAAAAAAACGAATCCTTCATTAGTCCAGAAATAGCTGAAAAAATGCTTTTAATGAAAAATAGCGATCATTGCAATGCGTTAATGATAGCGGTGAATAAACAAAGGGGAGCCATCATCACCATTTTAGGATTTTTAAAAAATTATATCGGTCGTTTTGCTAATGATACCTTATATAAGCTATTCACTCAGCAACAAAAAGAAGACAGTAACACCGCATTGACACTCGCTGCGCGCGATAATAATGATCTCCTCAATACCATTTTAGGTTTTTTTACCGATAATCTAAGAATTGATGGTGAAACCTTCCGTAAGCTCTTATTTCCTGAAAATTCAAATGGCGCTTGTACGGCATTAATGCTTGCTATAAAAAATCAAGCCGATAGCAGTCTTTCTATTTTAATCTTTATTTCTAAAAATATTAAAAGCTTCGATCATGAGGTTTTAAAAAGGATGTTTTCAGAAAAGGATGAAAAAGGCTTTACGCTTTTAATGTTAGCCGCTCAGTACCATGCTGAAGCGCTAACGGCACTGATAGATTTGCTTGAGCGCAAATTATTTTCTGAAGAATTTTTAGTTTCTTTATTTTTAGAAAAAAATGCTCAAAAATATAATTTTTTAATGTTAGCCGCTGAATATCAACAACCTGAAACACTAGCAGCCATATTGGGATTTATTCACAAAAAAAGAAGAATCTTTTATCCCTATCTAAACAACTTATTGTTTACTAAAAACCATCGTGGTTACAATGCTTTAATGTTATCGCGCCATCATCCACAAGGCATGATGGCTATTATAAAATTTATTTCTAAACAACCCAAATCCAGTATACCGCTGAGTATTTCAGAAATATTTTTAATAAAAAATGCAGCTGGCTTAAACCTTTTGATGTTATTAGCTAAAGATAGTCCTGAATCTCTAAGTCTGATATTTGAATTCATTGAAAAAAATTTCGATCGTTTTAATAAGGAAAATTTACTAAGCTTATTTCAAGACAAAAGTTTATTAGGATATAATTGTTTAATGTTAGCGGCGCGTAATCAATATCATAACACCGACGCCCTTTTAAACTTTATTCTAAAAAAACCTAAAATTTTTTCATCACAGTTTATTGACCAGTACATCGCTAGCCATGATAAAAACAAAGCGAATGCCTTAATGATTGCCGCCACCTATCAACCTATCACGGTGGGATTGTTATTAGAATTTTTAACGATGAATAGTGCCCCTAAAGGCCCTATTAGTATAGATACGCTTAAAAAGGTTGTTTTTGAAAAGATTCATGATAAAGAAGCCGCTAACGCGGTTTTTTTCGGTGGCCGTTATAATTATTATAAAAGTGTCTTATTAGTCACCTCGCAATTCGAGGATCCTACGGCCGTCAATGCACTACTGAAATTTATAGACCATCATATTGATTTATTAGGAATTGAGGTCTTCATTGATTTATTAACCGAGAAGGATTATCAAGATGACCTTATCTTTGGCCCAGCCTGCGCTAACTATCCAGGAGTTTTGAAAAAAACCTTGCTCTTGATTGCTAATTCAGCTACAGATGAAATATTAATTCCAGTAAAGGAATTATGTGCCAAGTTTATATTCACACAACTTGCTCGATGGCCACTGCCCGCCGACAGAGCAGATCAAAAATTATTTGATAAGGTAATAGAACAATGTTCAGCGTTTTTATTAACCTATTTTAATAAAGATTTTTTTGCAGAAACATCTCATAATCTAAAACGGGTTACGGATAAATTATTTGCTTGCTATTTAAATGAACTTGAGGACCGAAAAGCCAAAAAGATTCATTACACTACCCGTTTTTCCTTTTTTAAATGGCGTTATTCGACTGCTCAAAAATTGGAAGCGGCGCTTGCCCTGCAAAAAGTAATAGAAAACAACCATCCTGATAAAGAACAGACCCTTTCAAATCTCAATTATCACTATCCTGCTGTAGGCCTATGTCGGCTGGGTAAGCTATTTGCAGCCTACCAAGATATTGCGAACCTCCAAGAAGGTTACGATGCTTTTGAATTAAACATGATACAAGCGGTTATCCCTCGTTGTAGAACCAGCTATTTCATTTAGAACGCTGCTGATTTCTGTCAGTATCATTTGAACTCAAGCTTAATGATCATATGAACGCGGTAGTTTACTCGTAAAACCTAAATACAACGCAATGATGGCGGCCAGCAGATAGAAAAAGCTATCGGAAATAGTCGTATGCACGAGCCATAGGTCGCCATTCATGGCAAAACCCCAAATCGCAATAGCAGCAAATATCACACCAAAAAATTTAAAGAATAAACGGGCATAGGCCATTGAGCCGCTTGCGGATAAGGCCAACAAACCGATTAGAATATAGAAAATATTTAAAAAGATACCCACCGAAAAAAAATTGAACAAGACATGGTTGGGCGTAAAAGCTGGAATAAAGCCTAATATACCCAAGAGCAGGAAAACAATAGCAAAAATTAAGGCCATCCCTCTTAAGAACACGCTGTAAACTCCCTTGCAACGTTTGGCTTTCGCTACCGAAGTCATGAGTATAGAATACTTCTAGAAATTAGCAAATAGTTTTTATGCGCCACTCATCTCTATGCTGTGAGTAAAAAAACGGTAAA
>CASFML010000045.1 GCA_949295795.1 uncultured Gammaproteobacteria bacterium
AATTGAAGCAATAAAGGATAATGAATGTATTAATAAGTTTAAATTTAGTTTAACTGAAGCGCTCGCTACCTTAGAAGAGCATCAACGTTGGATAAATTTAGATCGAAATGGAAAATAAATTTCATAGTAATAGGTTAACCTCTTCAATAATGCAGAATATATTAAAAATATCAAATTTTCTAAATGATTTAAAAGTAATCAAACGCTATTTTTTTTCCCCACCTTCCAATAATTCTTCCTTCGATAATCCGGTTACCAATTTAATTAAAGAAAAAGGAGCATTATGTTTTGATAAATTTTTAGCAATTAATAATGCCTCACATTCTCGTCCTTCTTGAAAGCCAATGTTGAATCCACGTTTGTAACCTTCTAAATAGGCCAATTGTTCAAAATTATTATTATATTTCATGTTTTTTTTAATTTAGAGTGTCAATATAATTCTTGCTTAAGTCAGAAGAGCATTCAGTCGCTTCTTAAAAACAGTATTTTAACGAATGATTATCTGAAAAGATATCAAGTTATCTTATTGATAGTTTTTTTAAATTTAAAACAAAAGTATTTATAAAAAAAATAAATATCAACAAAATTAAATTAACTTGAAAAATTTAAATATTCCAGGAGAACCTACCTTCTAAATTTTAATTTATTTGTTATAATTCTTATTTCAGTCAAACATTATTTTTTCATGCTTAAGACTAAAATTAATTTAAATAATATAAAATTTTACATAAAAATCTATCTTCAACAAAAAATTAGCAAAATATTTATATCGATCAGGAGTTTTGCTTGAGACATAAAGTGGCTATTGTGGGCGCAGGTATTATTGGGATGACCAATGCGATTGTGCTTTTAGAAAACGGATTTGATGTAACAATTTATACTAAAGAGGATCCATTAGCGACCAATTCAGATGCCGCAGTAGCGACCTGGTTTGTACCCGATGATACTAATCCTGTTCTACAACAGCTTTGTTTAGAGAGTTTTGTTAAATTTGAAGAGTTATTAGAAAAGAAAACCCCTGGAGTATCTAAAATTCAGCAAAAATTTTTTTTTAAGAATAGAGATGATTTTGAAAAAAGCGCTTGGGCCAAAGACTCAGTAAAAAAAATGGTTAAAATGAAGGAGATGACTGAAACACAGTCAGGGTTGGGAGAAAATTTACCTGTGATGAATGCGATGATCCCTTTAATTAATCCTAATTTTTACCGTCCCTATCTATTAAAAAGGTTTAATAAATTAAATGGACAATTAAAAGGAGAATGGATTCATTCGCTAGACAAGCTAATACAATCATACCCTATTGTAATCAACTGCAGTGGCTGGGAAGCTAAATATTTAACAGATGATGAATTGATTTACCCTATACGGGGTCAAACCGAAATAGTGAATACATTACCTGAATTAGAAAATAGCTGTTCAATTAATGTTGAACATAAAAATATATATGTGGTGTTTCGTCCAGGAGAACAAGGCAAAGGAGATTGTGTAGTAGGCACAAGCTATCAGCCAGGAAATTCTAGCCGAGAACCTAATGCTGAAGATCAGCAAACAATTTTAAATAATGGCGCTGTTTTTTTTCCTTGCTTAAAAAAAATCCCAGCTATTTCAAAAGTAGGAATTCGTGCGGGTAGAGCCCAAGTCCGAATTGAAGGCAAAATTAAAAATCATACTTTATTAATTCATTGCTATGGACATGGCGGCTGCGGTTATAGTGCCTCTTGGGGAAGTGCAAATAAGGTTTTAGAATATTGTAAAAATTTTTCAGTTGCTGAACAGGAAAATCCTTCACAAAAAATTTAATTTAGATAATTTATTTTTTTTTATTTCGGTAATCAGTATTTAGACTAAATGGGTTAAAATTGGTTTTCGTATCATAAATATCTAAATTTTCAATAATTTTTAAACGCCTAGCAAGGCGTATTGAAAAAGGTAATAATAATAACTCCAATGTAACCATAAGTCCCCAAGAAGTTAACATATGGTGCACAAAATTCATAAAACTTGGAATCAAGCTATAAAAAGCAATAGGAGCATAGATTAATTCATTCAGCGTATAGGCAAATAAAGTTGAAGCAATAAAGCGTATCCCCATATATTTTCCATCGAAACTAATTTTAAGTTTGGCTACGATATAAGAATTGATACTTTCTGTGACTAGGTAACTAAAAATAGAGGCTAAAAGGATGCGATTGTTAACAAGTAAAAAGGTACAAAGATCGATACGTGAAGAGTTAATTACTAGGAAAGCTATTACCCATTGATCATAGAGGATAAAGATTAAAAAAAATAATAAGGCTGTCCAAACAGCAATTCTGGCATGTTTATAACCATAAACTTCAGTAATAACATCGGAAATAAGATAGGTGAAAGGAAATATCAGCGAGCCAGCACCCGTATTTAATCCAAGAAAACTTATTAGGCGCGGATCAAACCAATTGGAGAGGAAAAAAACTAAGGTGTATCCTGAAATAAACATCCAGAGATAGGTTTGCCGGATAGGATTGTCTTCAGAGAAATGAGGAGGTGCTGTTTCCACAGTATTTTTTAGCCTGATTTTTAATTACTTTTTTCGTGGAGGCATTTGTTGTTAATTGGTGAACTTATTATTGCTAAGAATATACTGAACTTCAAATTTAAAAAAATTAAATTGAGTGTTTAGGTCATATATGTCGATTTTTTCCAGTTTCTTAATTTTATCAATAATAAAACAAATAACTGGTAAACAAACAAGCGTTATTAGTATGTTAATAAGGAGCATCGTAAAAAATTCAATGGATATGACGCCCCCAAAAAATTTAGCTAACCATAAAATACCATTATTAATTAAAAGAGAGAGGAAGACACAACCTAGCATTCTTAATTTTAGATGATATCCATTTAATTTGAGTTTAAGTTTTGCAAAAAGCAATATATTGAATGATTCGGTTAGTAAATAACTCAGTATAAAGAAAAAACTAGTTTTTAAATAAATAATAAAAATTGAATTAAAGAGGGGGTTATGTAGTGCATAACTAGGATTAGGTAAATTAATAATGAGTAAGGCATAACACGAAGAAAGCAGATTGAAAAAAAAACCGCACCAAATTGAGCGTCTAGCATTTTTATATCCATAAATTTCCGTGATTAAATTAGCCGTCAATAAAGTTATTGGGCATAGTAGCGTTCCGGTATTAATCATAAGATTTTGCAATGAAACACAGCAGATAACAAACCAGCTAGTAAGTAGGCTTAACATGGCGTAGCATAGTGTTATAAACCATAAGTATTTTACATCCATGCTAAGAGAAAGATTACTATTCGGTTTTTTGCGAATCAACTTCAACTTCCTCAAAAGAGATGACTAAACCTTTAGCAATAGATTTTCCTACAGCTAATCCGACCTTGTCCTTAATTTTAGACTGTGATTTAGTTAATTCTTTGAAATTAAAATTATTCCATGATTCGTTAAAGACATGTCGTTTGAAGGGTATGGCACAGGTTACTATAAGAGAATTATTTTTTACACGGAAACTATGAAGTCTCATTTTTTCTTTGTGTATCCCTAGATATTGACAAATAGAGTTATCAAGTTTTTTAATTAAAATGGTTAATATTGTCATTGAAGAATGTTTAAGTTTTAGCATTGATTTGTACAACTACACCAACAATAGAATGCAATTGTGGGTTTAAAATAAGCGGGGCAGTGCTGTTATCATAATTTAGAAAAATTATTTGCTTAGTCTGAATTAAGATTTTTTTGATTAAAATATGAGGTTGTTTTTCGACCTTAACAGCAACTAAACTATCATTTTCTAATCTAGCATTGGGATCTATGATAAAAATAGAACCTTTTTTGAAAATAGGTTTAATCTCCGCATCAGATTGCAGGGCAATGAGGTCTTTAGCTTGTGTACTTAGCTTAATTTGGATTTGGCCAATTTTATCTAATCGAGTCGCATTAAAGGAATAAACTGATAATTTACGTTCATTATTGAACGAAATAGATTGTTGATTTTGAACAATTATTTCAGTGGGATCCTTAAATCCCATCAATAAATCATTAATAGTGATATTAAAGCCGTCTAGCTTAAAAAACTCAACAATTTTATGTAAGGTGTCAATTCTAGGATTATTGACGCGCTTACTTGGTTCAAGGTGAATTAATCTTAACAAAACCGAATGGGGCATATTTAAGGATTTAGCAAGTCGATAAAGCGTAAAATTTACGCCATCTCGAGCAGATTTCATCTCCATTAAACTTCTCAAAGTGAGATGTATTTTATTAGCATTCATTATTGTATTTCACTTATTTAGTTAATTTTTTTAATGTTAGGAGTTCAAATGAAAAACTATCAATCTATGCCTATCATTGCTAATTATAAGCTACCGGATATTTAAAGAGAATTCAATTTTTAAAATTATTTTAAATAAAATATTAAATAATTTATTTAAATAATAGATATTTATTCAAGAATAAAAAAAAAGATTTTATTGTAATATATTTTAAACATTTAAAATAGAGTTATAAAGAGCATAAGTTATATTTTAAGTTTTTAAGACTGCGAAAAACTAAAGCAAGTAGATTGTGTCGCTTTCTCATTTGTTTCAGCAGTTGAATCTTTCAAATCAAAAAAATCTATGTTTATTTGGTTTAGTGATATGTAGAATGATTGATATAAATCATTAACTTCTTTGTTTCTTAAAAAACAATTTCTCGTGGAATGTTTTTTATCAATTAAAAAATTTATTCGTGAAAATAGATTTAACATCATTAGATTTTTTTTGCCTTGATCAGCTTCTGATTCGAAGCTAATAAATATAGTTCCATTGAAAATAGTACGAAGTTTTTGAATACCGTCTGGAACCTTTTTGTAAAAAAAGCCCCAACCCGATTTATTCCAAGCAGGATTTTCAATCTGATCTTTTAATAGATATAGTTGGTTTTTTAACTTTTCAAATAAATTATTGTCTGGTGAAGTTGGGAAATTCTGAGATTTTTTAATGACTTGAAAAAGTCGATTTTCTATTTGGTTTTGTTTGGCTTTATTTTTTAATTCAGCAATTTGTTTAGTTAACTGGGTTGTCTCTGCTAAATTGACTCGTAATGCTTCTTCATTTTGCAATAATTTGTCAGGAAAATCCAGGGTTAGAGTATTTTTAATATTATTTAGGGTACTTTCAATGGGATCTCTAAGAAGTTTTTCTAATTCGATTTGAGTTTCATGATCTTTTTCTAATTTATTTAAATTGCTATAATGCTGAGTTTTTTTATTTTCGAGGCGTGTTATTTTTTTATTTAATTGAACTGTGGATAAGCGCTTATCTTTTTGCAGTGCTTCTTTATTATTTTCAATTTCAGCAATATGCTTATCTTTTTGCAATTCTGCTATATTTTTTTTAATTTCATCAATTTGTTTATCTAATTCGTCAATTTGGTGGATTTTATTGTCAATCTTATTTTGCAATCTTTCAAGAATAACTAATTTTTCGAGAATGTTATGATCTTGAAGAAGCTTGAAAACATATTTCTCAATTTTAATAATGTTAATTTTTTCTTCTAATTCATTTATTTCATTAATCAGACTAACCTTGTTAGTGATTAATTGTAAAATATACTTTTTATTTTCTAATTGAGTATTCACCTTTTCTGTTAAAAAAATTAACTTATTTATTTTTTTTTTTAATTCAAGGTTATTTTTCTGTAAAAAATCATATACTCTTTCCTGATTTAAAGAAAAATCCTCATGAATGTTCTTTGATAGATCTTTGTCCATCTCATATTGCGCTTTTAATGCTGTAGCCGTGTCCTTTAATGCTTTAGTCGTATCCTCAGATTTAGTTCTTTTAATAAGTTTTTTAGCAATTTTAATAGTTTTTGCTTCCAGTTTTCTTTTGTCCGCCATTATATCTAAGATAGATTTAACTTTAATTAAAAAAGTACCTATATTATTGTCATGGCTGTAATTAGATAAAAATTTAAATATATTTTCTAATGTTTCAGTGATAGCCTCTATGTTTTTTTTATTCACAGAAAGTTCAGTTGTGATTCTTGTTTCAGTGCGAAATTTTTCTGAATCAATGTTCGCCGCTTCTATTTCTTTTAAAAGGATTGCGATAGGATCGTACTTTTCCCATTCCGATATTAAACTTAAGCGGTTATTTTCTAAATTTGATAATTCTAGAAATGTTTGGTTTATTTCTAATGAATCTATCTGTTTTTCTAAGTCCTGTAAAAAATATAAATCACCTTGTAAATTAGAAAGTTTTCTTTGATTAAATTTTAATTCGACTTCAATCTTATCATCGGGAGTTAATAATTCTTCATTGACTTCAAGGTTTTCTTTTATTTTTTCTAATTCTCGTTTCTTAGTTTCTAATAGTGCTTCTGATTGACTAATTTCATTTGTGAAATCTCTGCACTTTTCGATTTTAAGTTTTTCAAAGTCCCTAGTAAGTTCAGATAGACGGGTGATATGAGCATCAGGATGTTGTAATCTTTCTAGTTGGCTCTTTTCTTTTTTTAATGCGTGTAGTCTATTTTGCAAATTCTTCAAATCTTCAGCAAAATTTGCTTGATCCAGATTTTCAGTGTGATTAATCAACTTCGTGGAACAATCGCGATGCAGTGCTATTAAAAAACGGGTATTTTTAAGAACCTCTTCAATAAAGAATTGAGTCGCAAATGAAATATTATTAGTTTTTGAGGAAAGATTATCTAAGGCTTGTAGAAATTCTATGCATTTTTTTTTATCTTCTTCTTGACTATTGAGGATTGAGATTAAGAGTGTAAAAGCGTCCGAATGTTCAAATTCAGACAAAAAAAGAAGTTGATTTTGAATGTTACTCAGCCAAGCTTGAAGGTTATCTTGAGGGGGTATAATTTGTTTGGAAGGGCCTGGAAGGGATTCGCTATTAGCCAATGAAGTTGTAATAAACGAAGTATTCGGAGAGAGGCGAGTAGCATCGGTTTTATTTTGCGGCAAGGCGCCCAGTGAATCTTCAATCATTTTTTTGCTCTAAAGTTATTGTAAATTATCTGCCTTTTTCTTGTTGCTTTTATCTTGGAGAGGAGTTTAACAATTTTTGTTAGGTTGGAGAAGAACATTTTTAGACCAAAAGATGACATAAGTGTAAGTTTTTTTTGGAAGATTTTTATACAAAAAAATTATAAAAAAAAGCTAGCTATTGTAAATATTAATAGTTATATTTAAAAAATTTAATTAAATTAAAAAAGGATAATATGAATTACTACCTAAATTATTATTGTTTTACTGACAACATGCTTAAATTTATTAGATTATTTTTGTTAAAAAACTATTATTAAATTTAAAAATTAAACAACGGAGGCAGTTTATGCATAAAACAGAATCTAAAAAAGACACTTCAACTCAATCACGGATCGATCCAGCTGAATTGAGAATTAACATTGTCGGTCAGCAGCGTAAGATCGAGGAAGAATTTGTCAACGATCCCAAGGGTAGAGCATTTTTTTTGGTTAAAAATCTTTTAACACCCTTGTATATCGATCCTAATGCAGTGGAGTATGATCCAGAAAGCAACTTATTTATAATAAAGCCAGGTTTTGAACAAGCTATACCTAAACATTTAATTTCTAAGGAGGTTTTAGAAGACCCTAGACAATTATCAACGGTACTTGGTCGAGTTTTATCTTTAAATAAATTACAAAAAAATTCTGTCTTAGTCTTCTATATTAAAGAAAGAATAAATGTTGACACAAAGGCTTATGAGAGGTTTAAAATGAATCATGCAAATTTTAAATTCATAGAAATTTCTGAGGAAATCTATCAATCCTTTAAAGAAATTTTAATCCAAGAAAAAAAAGAAGAGGTTGCAGAAGCAACTTACGTTTATCATCAAGCCGAATCAAATAATAAATTATTTGAACAATGTATTTTTGCAACACAGGCTAACAATCCAGCAGCTCGTAGCCGTTGGGAAATACTTAAAGGTACGGATACCACCCCTGCTATTAAGGCATTGAATCAACTGTTAGAGAAACATAAGTTAGATTTAATACCCATTCCGATAGCGGTAGCCGATGAAGAATTTAGCCTAGCGAGTTCTGCTAGTGAACTTGCCAAGTTTAGATTGTTCAGTCCTCAGTCAAATAATACTAAAAATAGTTTATTTCAGACAGAAACCGGTCAGTTTCCTCAGCCGTAGCCTCAAGACAATTTCGACGAGAGTGCAGAACTTAATTTTACCTTAATAAAAAAGGTTTACTATTAAGAGTTACTAGAATGGATACTCGAATTGCAGACTTGGCAAACAGTTGTATCTTTAAAACTTGATCTGTATTTTAATAGAAGAAGTATTATCTGAGCTTATAATATAGGTCACTTGGAAGCTAATTATCCTTAAATTAGAAAAATAAGGGGATACAATATACCAGAGCATAGTAATACGGTTAAAATTATTTTGGTAGGTAATGCAGAGGTAGGTAAAACGGCTCTCTTGAGCTATTTAACCGGTAAAAGTTTCAAGGATGATTATACGCCAACAAATGGAGTTGGTTTTTCAGTCCTTCGAAGGGAGTTAAGTGAATTTCATATATGGGATATAGCTGGCCAAGAAAGATATAGAACTATATTAAAGGCTTATTATCATTCTAAAGACATCATTATTTATGCCCTAGATTCTACTGAAGATGCAAATAAGAATAAAGAAATACTTAAGAACTTTCAGGAGGACATTTCAACGGTATGTGATGTTTCCAAGTGTTTTAAAATAATCGTTTTTACTAAAAGCGATGATAACCAATCAAATCTTTCTCCTGATCAAGATCAAGTGAAAAAGCAAGCTTATCTCAAAGAATTTAATGATTTAAAGATTCCTATTATTGTTAGTTCTGCGAAAGAAAGTATCGGTTTAACTGAGATAAATGAAACATTATCCAAATTCGGTAATCAAATTTCAATTACAACTAAGTCAAAAGAGGAAATGGTAAAAGAAGAGTCATTAGTATCGGCTATTGAAGACTATAGCAAAAGTTTAAATAAAAAAGATTCTCTCTTAGCTAAAAATAAATCAACGGCGCTTGAGGCCATAGCTAAAGCTTGTCGTGATAGAGGAATGGGTAAACATTCAGGCCAGTCTAATGTAAGATATTTATCGGTAGAACAGGTTTCTAAAATTAGAGAAGTTATTGAAGAAAACAAAGCAATTGTTACTCAACATCGGCATTCGTCTTGTTTTAACTGGTTTTTTAACTTGTTTAACCCATCTCGTTTAGCGAAGCGTGTTACGAGTAATGAATTAGTTAATAAATTAGATGCGTATTTAAACATTCAGAGGTAATTTAGAAACGACAAGGCTTGCTAATCATTTATAATGACTCGATATAGTCTAATTCATTTCTTAAAAAAGTGGTTTTGCTTATAAGTTGAACCACATATGTATAGTCTTAAATGTATTTACAAATTCATTGTAATCAAGATACTGTTGGCTATGTTAGTTCATTCATTCATACCACAAAAAGCTATTTAGTTATTATAATTTTATTTATAATTAAAAATAGTTGATCAAAGTAATAAATACACATTAGGTTTTAAATAAACGAAAAAATTTAAAAGTTCTAAGTAAATTACATAAACAAGAAAAACATTTTAAAAGTGAGTTAACTAAACTCTTTCTAGCATATCTAAATAGTTTGTTTCCCAAATAAGCATATAGAAGGAATCATTACTCAGTGAATTCTGATCTAAATAGGATGTTCAATTGAGCACGGGATAAAGATCTTTTAGCAATCTTATGATGAATATCCAAATTAATTAGCAAAATTATCTAAAAATTCCCTGTATGATATAATTTTTTCCATTTTCAAGTTTAAATAGGTTAAATTATCAATTAGAGAATAATAGTAAACTTCTTTTCCCAGCAATTTTATGGCTGGATATAAATGTTTCTCCCATTCATGAGGAGATTTAGCAAGCTCACTTTCAGTATGAAAATAAGGTAATTTCTCTCTGTTTTGCAAAGCGTTTAAAATGGGCTCTGGAGCTTCTTCAAAGGCCGCAAAATTTATTAGATTTTGCATTTCAGATTCCTTTTTGACAATAAGCCATTTCATTTTTTTATTTTTATCAAGTAAAAGATAACTACCTTGATCATCTAAAAGGTAATACTCTACAATTTGATTTCTTTTGCAAATCAGGTTAAATATCTCAATAAATGCAGGATCTTCAATAATAGAGAGAACATTATTATTAGATTTACTTAATCCAATATCTGTTAATTTAATAAAATAATTTTCTTGTAATTCTTGAATATTCTTCATAATAACATTTAGAAAACCTATAGAAGATTTTAAAATGAATTTATTAATTATCTCCTTATTGAAAGCAGCTATGGCTAATTCGTTACTTGCTTCGCCTGTAAGCATCACTTTTTGTAAATGTATAGATTGTACTTTCTTACAAAATTCAATTCCATTTATATAAGGCATAGAATAATCGGCGAGTAAAATAGATATTTCTTGATATCTATTGGAATTATAAATCTCATGATGAATTTTTTTTATATTTAATCCAGCTAAAGATTGTTCAATGTGTTTATCTTCTTCAGCTAACAAACTACGATTGATAAAGGGTTCAAATTTATAGGAATTATTTAAAAAATCTAAAGCTTCTTTAGGGTTTTCATAAAAGAAACATGAGTAATCACTTAATCTTAAACGTAGTGATTGAAGAAATTTCTTATTGTCATCTACCAATATAAGACTTGTAGGATAATAGCAAATATTTAATCTGTTTTTTTTCATAATTTATATTAAAATTAGACAGTAATTTTAGGGAATTTCAATGTGAATAAAGTATATTGATTTTCTAGAGATTCACAAAGTATTTCTCCTCCTAAGGATTGCATAGCTGCTTTGCAAAATGTAAGGCCAATACCTGCGCCATGAGGAGTTTTAGTATAAAAGCGATCAAATATACGACCAATATACTCTTTAACTATACCTGTTCCACTATCTTTAAAGAAAAGTTTGTTTTCCTTGCTGACTTCTAACCAGATAAAGATTTCACCTTTATTGGCTTTAGCAATATGAAATAAAGCATTCCTTAATAAATTAAATAACACATGTGTAATGAGTAAATATTCTCCTTTTACCACAAAGTCTGAGTCTTTGGACCAATGAATTAATTCTCTTTCTTCTTCTGAAAAAGGATAGCGAGATAGCGTTTCAGTAATACAACGGGTGATTGAAAAGGTTTTGCATGCATCCATCCTGAACTGAGAGTTTACATTCATAAGTAGCATATCAATGAATAATGCTGCAGCTTCAGTTTCTAATTCCATATCAGAAGAAGTTTTTTCTATGAGTTTAAATGTACTTGCATTAATAGTTTCTACAGGTAGCTTGGCTTGTGTAGCCATTAGATAAGCTTGGGAAAAATAAGGAAAGTATTTTTTTATATTTTTCGCGCCTATATTAAGTGTTGCTAAGGGAGTTCTGAGTTCATGAGCAACGCTGGTAGCCACAGAAGACATTGCATTTAAACGTTCTTTACTTGATTTTTCTTTATTTCTTGCAAAAAGCAATACAACGGCTAAGGAACCTAAATATTGAAACATTAGACCAATAAAATTATCATTTTTAAAAGGGATAACTGAAGTAAAGTGATAGCTTAACCAAGCTAGAGAAACTCCCAATGTGAGAAGAATTATAAAGCTAAGCCAATCGACCAAGAGCATGAGTAAAACCAGCACGATAGTGGTACTCATAAGCCAGATATCGACAGCATGATTTTTCAAAAGCATAAAGCTAAAGAAGAAAGGGAGGCAAAACAATAAGGTGACATACCAATAAGTCGGCAACCATATTTGAAGTTTCTTTGGCCAATATTTATTTAAAGTTAAAAACAAACAAAGTAAGGCGGCGACTATTCGTAAAGAAAAACTTTCATAGGATTGGTTAGAAAAAAACTTCCATACTATATAGTAAAGAGGGTAATTAAGAAGACCAAATATACCAAAAATCTCATACTGCGCACCAAAATCTTCCACTTTTATACTAATGTTTCCATTCAGTTTTCTAGCAAGACAACATAGTTTCTTTATTGTTATAGTTAAAAATCGCATCCGATAAGTTCTTCCACATGGCAGTTTGAAAGTCACTAATAAAGTTAAATACTTTATGGGCTATAAGCGGGTTTTTTTTCCAAAGTTCCTGGAAGGCGTCTACTAATATTCCATCAAAATGGTCTGCTTTGATATGTACATTAAAAAAGGTTAAGGCTTTTCCAGTAGCGCCTAAGCTTTCAGCAATATTACGTAAATTTAAATAATCAACATTATCTAATCGTTCTATGGCTGCAAATGCAGCAAGTCGATGCTCCCAATCATGTCCTCTGAGCCAAAGCAATTGGTTTTTAATATATTCTTTTGCAAAGCTTAAATAAGCTGTTTCTTCTAATAATTCATATGTTAAATCAACGCCAAAGCTTTGTGCGAATTGGAAATAAAGCTGCTCATGAGATAAACCATTTATGCCAAATTCATCATGAACATTTCTTAAGATCATTTGTTTGGTTTTATAATCGGGTGCAAAATTCCCCATATACCATAAAAAACTATCGAAGTGACCACGGATATGATATAAAACCTTTACAAAAAGTTGACATTGTTCTTTACTCCATTGCTTCGTTAAAGAATTATTAAAGATATCTATAATTGATATTTTTTTTTGATATTCTTTATCCCAATCCTTTAGAAATTTATCTAAATCAGTAAATGCTAAAATATCCCTATTTATATCTGAAAGTACATTTTCATTCTCTATTATTGTGCTCATGGTTAATCCTAATAAATGATTACAATAACCAGGTAAAGCCCCTATTAAACACCAATTTTTTGATTAAAATGTTATTATTTTAGGAAATTATAAAATAAATTAAATTAATTTTATATTCTGGTTTTTGTAGGTATATTATCATGAATTTTTAGTTATTTAAATAAGATTTACTACGCAGAGTAAAAATTAAAAATTATTTATTTATTTTCAGGTTCAAGTTATTTAAATGTAATTAAAGAATTTATTTATTAATTAAACGCCATCACTCATAGCATATTCTTGAAGGTAACCATACGTTATTCCCTTATATACGGCTTGTGCCATCGTTTCACTTTCGAGTTTGTACTTAATATTTTTATGCCAGGTTTCAACGGTGGATGGCATGACTTCTAATATAGTCGCTGTTTCTTTGACGCGTTTTCCTAAAGAAGCTAGTAACAAACAACAAACTTCACGACTACTTAATTGATGATTAAAATTCAACTCTTTAGTTATATTTGTTTGTAAAAATAAGGTTTCGGCAAGTTTGATTTGTTTATGACTTGGACTTTTATTTCCTAATTTTAATAATAATTTTTTAATAACATAATCAGTTTTCTTTCGTGAATAATTTTTTGTCATTTGTTATTCCTTGTTTACTTTTTTAATAGAATATTACCTGCAAAGTTCTATCCATTAAATTAGGGATATTTTTGAAATGAAAAATTACCCTTTGCAAATAGAGATTGCATAACTTAGTATGCAATTTGAAAGATTATTGTTATGCAAATTTCGCATAAAATATATCAGATATAGGCTATATTTTCTGTAAGTAATTTCCTACGAGTTATTTCTTGTGATAAAAAAATTTATTAATGTTCATAAATTCGATTCTACTAATTTCAAAAAGGCTCGCGGAGAAAGGGTCCGATATCTTCGTGAAATCTTATTGAGATTAAATCGTAAACAATTCTGTCTTCGTCATCCCATTATTAGTGATGGAACATTGCTGAATTGGGAATATGCAAGATATGGTGGATTAAGTATGAAGGGAGCCTATGCCCTTCAAGAGATCTTTAAGAAAGAAGGAATTGTTAATTGCACAATTGAATGGTTGTTACATGGAGTTGGCGAAACTCCAATCTTAATGCATTTTTATCCAGATAATCCTTCTAAAGAGATATTTGCAAAATCTGATGATGAAAAAATAAATAAAGAGATCAATTTATTTTATATTCATCATCCAAATGCTATCCATACAATTATTGAAGATGATCTAATGCAACCTTATTTTAAGCAGGGTGATTACGTTGCAGGTGTTAAATGTGATTTAAATAGTTTAAGAAATACATTGTGTCAATCTTGTATTGTTCAAACGTATGAGGATAGCTTTTTAGTGCGAAATATATCCTTTTTAGATAAAAGTGGACACTTTGTCTTAGAAAATAACCAATCGAATAAAGTAGAAATTATAAATTGTAATAAAATACTTAGTGTTGCTCCTATTATTTGGTTTAGAAGAAAAATTAAGAGCGTATTTTAATTTTATTACTATTACAAAGAAAAATTAGTTCAAATACTTTTTTTCTCCCTTTATTCAGGGAGTGTTTTTTTTAATGAATTATACATAATGTTCATTGTTTCAGTAATTTAATATGAGGAAATTTTATGTTATTAGAAAAACAAAAAATATTAAATTATAAAGCTTTATTTGTTGAAGATGACCCGATCCAACAAAAGGTTATCGGTGAAACTTTGTTTCAATTAGGCTATACAACTGATATTGTCGGTAATGCGAAGGATGGAATTTCTTTATTACAAGATAAAATCTTTAATCTTATAATTTTAGATTTGGGTTTACCTGACTTCCCCGGAGAAGTTATTATTGATGCTGTTCGTAAAAGTTCCCATAATACCAATGCATTGATTATTGTTACA
>CASFML010000046.1 GCA_949295795.1 uncultured Gammaproteobacteria bacterium
CTTTTAATCGTAGTTCAACATCTCGAGATAATTGTTCTAATTCTTCACGGGTATATCCTTCTTTACTCAATTTTTCAACAGGATCTAACAAAGTTAAGGAGGGAAGAGAAGATTCAGTATTATTTTTTCTATTTGAATTTAAAATAGTTGTAGGTGAAGAGTAAGGCTTTATGGCTATAGGATTATGATGAATTATTTCAGCATTAGATAGGGGCGAATTTATTATAGAATTAAATTGTGGTGAAGTTTTAGCGTTAGAGGTATTCGCTTCGGATTTACTGAAAGTGCTTACCCGAGATTTTTTGATTTTTTCAGATGTGCCTTTTCTCATGGAATACACGATGATTTTTTTTATTTTTTCAGCAATTTTTTCTGGTAAGACCGCGATATAACTACAGATTTTATCAATAATGTTTAACCAAGAAAAACCAGTAGCAAGTGTTGTGCTGGCTAATAAAAGTGCTAATAGAAATAAAGTGCTACCGACAACGTTGAATTGCACAATAAAACTTCTGGTAACAAGATTTCCTAATTGCCCTCCTGATGTATAGCCATGCAAGGTGTGTGTACTATATAAAGCTGCAAGCCCACAAGCCGCAATAAAAATAGTAATGAAACCTAGTAGGCGTAAAGCTAAAAAAGGGTAGCTAAAAGATAAGCTGGAAAAGCGACCTTTAAAACACTGCCATCCTCCATAGAGTAATAATACTGGAAACAAGTAGGCTAAAGAACCAAAACTATTAAAAAAGAAATGCGCAAGTAGATCTCCCCAGCGCCCTGCGATGTTCATCGAGGATTTGACATGCAGCGTTGGGTGGTGAGTCCATAAAGCTAAAAATAAAAAAAAAGCAAGGGCGCCACTAACAATGAGTAGACCTTCAAGTAGACGCTGCTTGAGACTTAATTGTAAAAAATCTTCAGTTCGGGCTTTTTTCAAGGGGGCTCCTTATTTAGACGAAGCATAAGCAAACAGTTTTTTTGGAATACTTATGGGTATAGGTACTATTTATAGCGTTCTTTGTTATACTTTGTTAGAAATTTTAATTATAACAAATTTTTTATTATTTGGGTTTTTACCCTAAAAGTGGGTTTTATGAATAAGGTTCAAAGACATCGGCTTATCATATTAGGTTCAGGGCCTGCAGGATATACAGCAGCGCTTTATGCAGCGAGAGCAAATCTTGACCCGATAATTATTACGGGTATGCAAAAAGGGGGTCAATTAATGGCAACAACAGATGTTGATAATTGGCCAGGGGACATAGAAGGTTTACAAGGTCCTGATTTGATGAAGCGTATGCATAAGCATGTTGAACGATTTAAAAGTCAAATTATTTTTGATCATATCAATAAGGTTGATTTATCTAGCTCACCCTTCATATTAAAAGGGAATGATGAAACTTATCATTGCGATGCTTTGATCATTGCTACTGGAGCTTCGGCCAAATATTTAGGCTTACCATCCGAAAAAGAGTTTATGGGTAAAGGAGTTTCAGCATGTGCGACATGCGATGGTTTTTTTTATAAAAATCAAAAGGTTGCTGTTGTTGGTGGTGGGAATACTGCTGTAGAAGAAGCTTTATATATGGCTAACCTTGCTGATCATGTTTTCCTTATTTATAGAGGAAGTGTTTTTTTTCGCCCGGAAAAAATATTGTTAGATAGATTGATGGCAAGAGTAAAAGCCGGAAAAATATCTCTAATGTTAGATACCGAAGTGGATAGCATTTTAGGCGATGAAAAAGGAGTGAACGGTTTAAAGCTTTTTAATAAAAAAACAAAATCTACTACTCAATTAAAAGTCCATGGTGTTTTTATTGCTATTGGACATACGCCCAATACTGGAATATTTAAAGATCAATTAAATATGAAGAAAGATTATATTTTAGTACGTGGTGGAAGTAATGGCTTTGCTACAGAAACGAGTGTAAAAGGTGTCTTTGCTTGTGGTGATGTGATTGATTCTGTTTACCGACAAGCCATTACTTCTGCTGGAAGCGGTTGTATGGCAGCACTGGATGCTGAGAAGTATTTAAGTGAGAGCGCTTAGAATTATATTATAATGAGGCATCGTGAATGCATAACAGATTATTAGGGTTTTTCCTATTGTTATTAATTGCATCATCATCCGTAATGGCTGTTGATTTAGATAGCGACCTAAATAACGATCCTTATGAAAATTATAATCGTCATGCATTTAAGCTTAATCAGACTTTAGATAAAGTTTTTTTTAAACCGGTTGCTACAGTTTATAAAACAATTTTACCCTGGCCTGTTACTAAAGGTATTGGTAATTTTTTCAGTAATTTAGAGCAGATCCCCACGGTTATTAATAATTTATTACAAGGAGATTTTTATGATGCCACATCGAATACATGGCGTTTTTTAATTAATAGTACGGTGGGAATTGCTGGTTTTGTCGATGTCGCCAGCCGAATTGGTTTACCCGCTCACAATCAAGATTTTGGTTTAACTTTAGCAAAGTGGGGCTATAATTCATCGGCTTATCTTGTTGTACCTATTTTAGGCCCGCGTACGGTACGTGATGCAGTTTCTTGGCCTATTAATTATGGTGTTTTTTCAGTTTATCCTTATATTAATGATATCGCTTGGCGAAATGGTTTAACATGGGGGAGTTTTATCAATGCTAGGGCGCAATTACTGGATTTTGATCTGGCGATAAAGCAAGCTTCTTTTGATCCTTATGTCTTTCAACGCAATGCTTATTTACAGCGTAGAAATTATTTAATTCGTGAGAACAATAATTTATTAGAGGAAGAAGAGGAAGAAGAGGAGGATGATGACACTGGATAGAAAGGCCATCAATCTTTTATAGTATATGATTTAAATGCAGAATGTTTTTTTGTAGGATAATTTCAAAGTATAAAATTTCAATTTGTGGAGGTTTATTATGAAAGAAATACCTAATACTGGGTTGGCTGAAACTAAACGAAAAAAAGTCGCTGACGGATTGGTTAAATTATTAGCCAATAATTCGGTGTTATATTTAAAAACACATAATTTCCATTGGAATGTAGTTGGCCCTATGTTTCAACCTTTGCATAGCGTATTTGAAACGCAGTATATTGATTTATGGAATGCGGGAGATACAATTGCAGAACGAGTGCGAGCATTAGGCTTTCATGTCCCAGCAAGCTATGAAGATTTTGCAAAACTAAGCAAAATTAAAGAGGTTATTGGCGTTCGACAAATAAAAGCTAAAGATATGATCAGCCAATTAGTAAATGATAATGAAGTAATGACTCGCTTAGCTAGAGAGCTGCTACCCGAAACGGAGGGGGCTGATGATCAAGTCTCTGTAGATTTACTTTCTGACCGGATGGAAGTCCATGAGAAAAATGCCTGGATGTTACGTAGCTTTTTAGAATAGAGGGTTTTTTACTACCAACTTCGCCTCCTATATACCCTAGAGGATTGTCCTGTGTTACTATGATTGCGTTTAGTTTATCTCTGCCATACCCAGATTAATAAGCGTGAAAACGATTAACATCTTGGAAATGGCCTTTTTTAGCCTTTTGGAGGTTTTGCGTGAATAAAAGATTGTATGTGGGTGGTTTAAGCTATAGCGTCGATGACGATGGACTAAGAGAGCTTTTTACACCTTATGGGACAGTAAACTTCGTTAAAGTTATCCGAGACTTCCATAGTGGCCGTAGCAAGGGCTTTGGTTTTGTTGAAATGTCTACCCCTGAAGAAGCGAAAGAAGCTATAGAAGCTTTACATGGTAGTATCCATGAAAGACGCACTATTACGGTTTCTGAAGCTAATCCACCAGATTCTAGCTCAGGCGGAACAGGTGGGCGTCGCACTGGTGGCGGGGCTGGCGGCGGACGTCGTGCCGGCGGTGGCGGACGTGGCGGCATGGGTGGTTCTGGTGGCGGCAATGGCGGCGGTTTTCATCGTGGCCGTGAGCAACGTGAAGAGCAGTATTAAGAGAGATTTAGTACCTTAATACAATAGAAGTAAGGCTTAATCCGCGCTTAAGTAGGTGCGGGCACAACACCATACATCTATTCTTTTTACACCCACATCATGTAAAGCGCGACTTATCTCGATGAGCGTATGGCCAGTGGTCATTACATCATCGAGTAGCGCTATATGCTGTTTTTCAAGATTTTTCTTTGCACTAAAGGCATTTTTCACATTAGTTGAACGCTGATTGGCAGGGAGCGTACTTTGTGCCGCGGTGTTTATGACTCTTTTGCAACATTTATAACCAATTCGTATATTTAATTTTTTTGAAATAGGGCGAGCTAACTCTATCGCCTGATTAAAGCCACGTTCAGACAGTCTTTTTTTATGTAAAGGAACGGGGATAATTATATCTGGTAAGTTTTCATTTTGATATTCTGAACTTATTTTTTCAGCTAACAAAGTTCCCAAAATATGAGCATAAATTAAACGTTGTTGAAACTTAAGACCAATAATCATTTTTTTTATAATTTCTGTATAAGAAAAAAAGATGCTTAACTTATCGAAAGGGAAGGTCTTATTTAAACACCTCCCGCAAACTGTTTGTGGAATAACTAAAGGAGCAGAACAATAATTACAGACATTTTTTAACCAGGGCAAGGATTGTTCACATTCGATGCACAGATCAAGGTTTCTATCAGATTTGCCATGACATAAAATGCAATGATAAGGAAATAAACAGTGAGAGATCCTTTTATTTATTTGTTTTAGTAAACTATTAATATTCATTATTTAAATCTTGGTATTATAAAGACTCAAATTTGCTAATCATCGATAAAGAATTGATAGAAATAACAACTTAATTCATAATAATCTTTTTTATCATGATTGAGTCAATTCAATTTAAATTTCGTATTTAATTAGAAGCAAAAGCTTATGAAATTGTGAAGGTATAAATATGTGTGGAATTGTCGCAGGAATAATGCAGCGCAATATTGTGCCTATTCTTCTTGAAGGATTAAAAAGGCTTGAGTATCGGGGTTATGATTCGGCTGGAATCGCCATATTAGATACAAAGCAACATTTAATACGTCGACGAACTGTTGGTAAAGTTGAAACCTTAGAAAAAACAATATTACCCGAGTGTTTATCAGGTAATATTGGTATTGCGCATACCCGTTGGGCGACCCATGGGAAACCTAGTGAATCTAATGCTCATCCTCATATTTCAGGCGCTAATATCGCATTAGTTCATAATGGCATTATTGAAAATTATTTATTTTTAAGACAAGAACTAACAAAAGCAGGTTACATTTTCGAATCTGAAACCGATACCGAAATTATTGCCCATTTATTAAGTCAAGAACTGAAAAAAAACAATAACTTTTTAAATGCAGTTCAAAAGACAGTAGCCCGTTTAGAAGGTGCTTTTGCTGTAGTTTTTCTCTACCAGGAAAAACCTCAATCCTTAATAGCCGTACGTAAGGGTAGCCCGTTAATGGTGGGTTTAGGTGATGGCGAAAATTTTATTGCTTCTGATCATCTAGCTTTGCTTCCAGTTACACAACAATTTATTTATTTACATGAAGGCGATATTGTTGAAATCAGTGCAGAAAAAGTTAGTTTCTATGATAGTAATGGTAAAGAGGTTCATCGTCCTAAGCATTTAATTGATTTGCCTAAGGAGGTGGTAAGTAAAGAAAATTACCGACATTTTATGGAGAAAGAGATCTTTGAGCAACCGAATGCAGCTAATGCGGCTCTAGAAGGTCGTTTAATGAAGCAATCAGAAGCTTGGGATGAAATTTTCGGTGCTAATTCCATACAACGTTTTAGTAAAATTAAA
>CASFML010000047.1 GCA_949295795.1 uncultured Gammaproteobacteria bacterium
ATTTCAAATTGAATGTACAGATAGTAAAAATTTAGCCGGTCAATGGCTGCAATTTTCAACAACGAATGTCACTTATTATGTTTGGTTCACGGTTGATGGCCAGGGTATCGATCCTAAGCCTCCTTCATTAAACGGAATAAAGTTAGCGCTTTTTTCAACGCAGACTGCCGAAGAAGTCGCCTTGTGTTTAGCTGAGACTTTAAATGGTCACCAAATGACGTTAGTGAAAACCAATGATGCTAGTCAAATTAAATCGGGAAGTTATTGGACGTTTGCAACCACGACACCCGAAAACTTTTATGTTTGGTATCGAAAGAATAAGCAAGGATCCGATCCAAAATCGGATGGAACAGGTATTGTAGTTGATATTGAAGAAAGCGATACGGCAGAACAAGTCGCTACAAAAACAATGCTTGCAATTAATCAAACTTATTTTGCCGTACCAGATTTACGTGGTGTTTTTTTAAGAGGCTGGGATAAGGATAAAAAAATAGATACCGGGGATCGATTTTTTAACTACGGGCAAGGTCTTATTACAAACACAATTGGATCATTCGAGTTAGATGAAATACTGACTCATAGCCACTCTTTTACAACGGGTTTTGAAGACCCTCCGAGAAGCCAAACCGTCATGACTGAAAAGTGTTATCACGGCACCTATCCCAATAGTTCTTACGTTGACCATCATGGTGGCAATGAATCAAGGCCCTTCAATAGTGCAGTGAATTATGTTATTAAATATTAAATAAACTTTATGATTAAAAAAATAATATTACTCTTAACGCTAGGAATCATGATTGGCTGGATAGCCAGTTGTGCTTGGAAAGCACCCTTACAAGAGATTAATGTGCCCGTCTGGCCTGATGCACATTTTCAAGGTTAATAATTAGATTTGTTTTTTATCCTACCGTGAGCTTGGTCTTTCTGTTGAATTTGTGGCTCCCTGATAATTTCCAAGATTTTCATTCTGATTAAGTTTTACTTCTTGCTTTGCCTTTAGATAAGCATATATCTCAGTTTCAACTTCTTTAATCTTTGTATTAGTTTCTGCTTTACATTGCTCTAGCTCAATGGCTGTTTCTGCTTTATCTTGTATTCGATTAGTTTCAAATTCTTTCAATTTTTTATCAAGTTCCTTGAATGATTGTTCAAGATCTTTGACAGATTGACCTAATTCTAGAATATATTGCGCAAGATTAGACCAATCTTGGTGTGATTGCTGTTTTTGAAACTTTTGCTGTGAATGCTGATAAAAATCTTCGATACGACAATGATAATTTTTAAATCTATCTAAATAACGTCGACTTTGTTCTAAATAAACTTGGCTAAATCGAGTTACAATTTCCCACATTTCCTTAGATCGAATTAATCCCATCATATGATCTGGATGAAATAAAAGTATCCCGCCCTGTAATAAAGGTTTTAGTCGACGCTGTAAGTTGTCCACATACTTTAAGAAGTAATCATAGTCTTTTTGTTTGCTTTGAATATCAGAAAGCATGGTTTCACAAAAATTCAAATACAAATCAGTAGTTTCAGCAATTTCTTTTAAACTGATTTGTAAGAGTTCTGTCACTTTTTGTAGGGAGTTATCTTCGAGTAGTGGCTTTAATCGTTCTATTTGTGCTTGTAACCATTTTTTGGCTCCATATAATGAACCGATTATATATTGATGATTTATTTCTTTAGGTAGACTCAATTGAAATGAAGTAGAAACTGTTTGTGGATCATTATGCAATACTAAATTACGCTCTGAATTGCACCCATTCTCCTCTCGAACGACATCGATTCCTAACTCAGGGTCAAAATTAGGTAATTTTTTATGTGAAAAAAAAACATTTAACCATTGATGATAATAACGCAACATAAACGCCTCGACTTGCTGATATTCCAGCTCAGCTTGTTGTTTTAGAGCTAATCGCTGTCCATCTGTCTTAATATATTTTAAAGATTTATTCATTTTTTTCCAAAACGTTTCCTTTAATTGTTGTTTATAAACTTCGATTTCTTTTAAAAAGTGTTTTTCTATCCATTTAACCTTACGACAACGTTTTTCTAAATATTTTTCGAATTTAGTATTGAATTGATGTAAAAATACACTTAATTCATTGACTAGCCCGTTCTTAGTTACCATGTTAAGGCTTAGGGATTCTTCTAATTTTTCTGGACGCACTGCTTGATAAGTTAAACAATGCTGGTAGTAATTCCAAACATCTATCTTTTTACTCATACCAAAAGAAGCAAACCAACGTCGCCAACGCGGTTTTTTCCAATAACGCTCTATTTGTTGATGCAGTTCTTCTGGACTTAAATCAAATAAACGTAATAAACGAAGTTCATCTTTATTACGTTTCCATAAAGGATAATCTTTGCTTAATGGAGGTCGGATAGTCATATGAACTATCCAACGCCTAGACCACCAACGATGTTTAAAAGGCTTGTTAGAAAGATACTCATCCATTAGATTTACGAACTGTCTCAACATGACCTCCTATACATTAGCCTCCTTAATAATTAATGTTTAAAAAAACGAACGTTACGCGGTATATCCTCATTCGAAACACAAGATGTTGATGCTGTTTCTTGGGATTTAATATAATCCAGAAAATCTGTTACTGTTTTCATTTTTTCATCTATTTCTGCTTTATATTGTGCTAGTTCTAAGGATGTCTCGGTTTTATCTTGAACTCGTTTAGCTTCGGATATCTTTAACTGTGCATTCAGTTCCGCATTATCTATTTCCATTTTGTTTATAGTTTCTTTCAATCTTTTTACTTTTTCTTTTAATTTAAGTTTTTCTTCTTCTTCTTTAAAATCACTTTGATAGACTTCGTTAACCTGTTTTATGATGCTTGAAATAGGGCCATCGAATGCTTTTTTCATAATAGTATATAAGGTACTCCTGTCGGCCTTTTGAGCTTGCTTAAATCTATTCTCATGGTTTTTTTTCAAATCATCTAAAGCTTTATTAATGGCGTTTATATCTTCTGCCGATAATACAGCACATAAATCACCGATATAAAGTTGCACACTTTCTAATCGCTCTTCTCCAATTTCCTGGCCAAATTTAAAAAAGTTTTTAAATAAACATTCGAATTGTTTTTTAAGAGGTAACTTGTTACGGTATTCTGGATTGACTCTCACTAAAGCCAATACCAAATAATTTTTCAGTTCTTGAAAAACAGTCTCTGTTTCTTCCGCTGATTTTGCTGCTACACCGTTCAATGCCTTACTGTGAGTCGCTATAGAAGATATTTCCGTAGGATCTTTTAATATAGCTTGAATTGAAAGACTGTTCTTTATAGCCAATTGTGCACCAGGTGTGTTGCCTAAAGCCAAGGGGCGATCGTTAGGAGAAAATAAATGGGAGAATATTGGTACTGCATTGACTTGACAGTCAGTGCAAGCGTAAACCCAAGCTTTGGTTCTCGAGTCATTTTGATAATTTGGGAAAAAATAATATAAAAGTTGATTGGATTGAGAATAGGGTTGCGAAGAAGAAGATTTCCAAAAACAAATTCCATTCGGATCCACTCCTCTATAAATCAAATGTAATAAATCATCGGCGCTTGGTACTTGTCGCTTTTTATCAGTTACATTAATCGTTTCATCATGGTATAAATAAGGAAACAAACTATTACTTGAAGAAGTAATCGAATGAAGGTACCGATGAGCTTTCCTTATACGAGATATACCCATTTCACGTTCTTGTTTTTTTTGAGATTCTGAGGCCTCGTTTAGTTCTTTGTGAAAAAAAGAAAGCTTTACATCCAAATAATTAAAAAGATTATCTTCCAGCTCACCTTTTAATCGTTTGAGATCAACCGTAAGGGCAGTAGCCAATTTCTGTACTATAGAAGAAACAATATTAGAGTTTTGAGATTGATCTTCAGATTCGCGACGATTTCTTGGAAGTATGCTTGTCGCAAATGATTTAGGTAACTGAATCAAGGTATCATTTTTATCCCAGATTTCACCCCAATGACTATCTAGATGTTGTTTAATAAGATTTGCGTTTTCATCAGGCGCTAAGTGTTTAAATTTGGTCAGCGCTGATTCAATGCTACACTGTTTGAAAAAACACGGTAAAACTAAAATTTCAGTAAATAACGCAATCGGGCTTTGTATTTTTCTTTTTGTTTTGAGCCATACGAGTAATCCATCAAGATCAGAGTGTGGTAATAGGGATCCTTGAGTCAAGATGTTGAGAAATTGAATCAATTGTTCGCACTTTTTAATTTGCCAACTGCGCATAATACAGGCCATTTCATGAGACAACAGATTGACCTCAATCTGATTTATCACAAACTTGGAAACATGTTGACGTAAGAAAATTTGAGCAATAAATAATTTTTCTTCCTCAGAATGAACAGCCTCATTCATCGCATGCAGAATAATACGTTGTCCGGTTTCTATTTGTTCTCCTTCGGTTAGCAAGGGAAGCCAATTGGGATTATGTTCGAATTGATTAATTTGCTCTATTTTTGGTTCTATTTTGTTATTTTGTTTAAATGCTAGAGATATTTGTATGATATCAGTACAGATAGTGGCAAGTTGAGTATTGTTTGGTAGAATCATCCCCATAGTTTCTGCTATCTGATCTGGATCCTTTATACACTGTTCGATGTCCTGCTGTAATTGTTCAAAAGAAAAATCAGAATTTGAGTTTATTGAAGTCAGCAAAGTAGGGATAATGTCAAAACCCTGTTTAAACTTTTCAGTAATTTTTTGTTTTGTCTCTTCTAATAGGTCAACATAAGCTTTAATTGTTTTTAAGCGGTCATTATACTGTTCATTAATGGGTGTTTCAGATATCAAATCCGCAATATACAATAGTTGACGTGGCGGCGGTTCAATGGAAAGAGAAAATTGATTAAACTCATCTTTAAAGGATTCAAAATTACTCTTAAATTCTAATAAATGCGATGAAAACTGACCATTACCTTCAAAGGTCAAAGCATGAACAAGTTCTGTTAAATTAGTATAAATTGCTACAAAATAATCTTTTGATTTCTTTAAATTATCAACACTATCTTTCAATTTTTTTAGGTAAGCTTGCGCTTCATTTTTAATATTATGAATAGCTTGAACCGTATCACCCGTAGCCTGAAAATCATAAAGTGTTTTTGCTTCTCGCTCAAGTTGTAGGACTGGATTTTTTTGATCTTGCCATTTTAATTGTTGTTGTTGAATGGCGTGTTTTAAAGCATTTCCTCCTTTATAACTGGCTTTTCCAGTTATATGACCTACATGAACCATATGTAGAATTTCAAGTGTCTCCCATACGATTTTAACAGAGGTAAATGCCGTTAATGTCTCAATAATCATTACTAGCTCCTTTTATTGAATTTATTTTTTTGGGGTAATTTTGAGTATAGAGGATCAATAAACTATTTCCTAGATCATTTTTTATCTAAATTTTTAAAAAAATTAAAAATAATTTAAATTGTATTAACTAAAATAAACTTCACCTTTAATAATTATTTTTTGTGTGTTTATAGAAACATAAATCTGACTCGGTTGATTTAAATTAGCGCCCTGTTCTATAATAAAATTTCGTTTTTTATTATTCTTTTTTAAATTTAATATAAAACCTAAAGCAGCAGCTGCCACTCCTGTTGCGATATCCTCTTGATGGCTAAACAATGGATTGAAATTACGTCCTATATAATCAGAATGAGGACTTTCAGTATCCTTTGAATAAACATAGATTCCATTGACTAATGAGATCCAAATTAGGCGTCATAGTAAATAAAATGCTTCTATTGATAATAGGAACCATTAATTTAGGGCTTCCTATAGAGGCTATAGCGCAAGGTAAATGGGTATCTATTGACGCTTTAGCGATAGCTAACAATCGACTGATAATATCAAGATCGACATTATCATCCACAATCTTCCCAGTATTATTAATAGACATCGAGATTAAACTATTATCACACCTTATATCGAGCTGTGTATGATTTTGGTAAGTTTTAATAATGGAGGTTTTTTTAATATTTGATTTAAAAAGAAAATAGGCTGCTCCCAAAGCCCCGTGGCAACATAGAGGAAGTTCGCCTTTAGTTGCAAAGAATCGAAGTAAATAATCATTTTTATCTGGAATGATAAAAACAGTTTCAGGAAGATTTAATTGAGTAGCGATGGATTGCATTTCATCTGTGTTAAGATGATCAGCATTATTGACCACAGCACAAGGATTTCCGCCTCGATTATTCTTAGAAAATACATTAACAATTTGGATATTCATAATATGTTGATAAAGAGATTAATTTTACTTTGCTTACTCAGTTCTTCGATTCTTATTCAAGGATGTTCTGGGTCATCATCCACTAATTTAGTTAGTTTATCAGCAACGCCCGCAATTTGTCCTATTATTCATTCCTGTTTTACTCCAGGACAAGATTGTACGCACCAAATTACCGATCACATTACTAAAGCAAAATATTCTATTCTTGTTCAAGCCTATGGTTTTTCATCAAGGGACATCGCTGATGCACTAATAGCCGCTAAAAATCGTGGCGTAAAAGTTGAGGTCATATTAGATAAAAGCCAACGTTCACAAAAATATAGTTTATTACATTATATCGTAGATGCTGGAATTCCTGTTTGGATCGATACTAAACCCGCTATTGCTCACAATAAAGTAATGATTATCGATGAAAAAGAAGTCATTACTGGGTCTTTCAACTTTACCGATGCCGCTCAAAAACGAAATGCAGAAAACGTAGTATTTATCTCAGACAATAAACTTGCAAAGGAATATACTGTTAATTGGGAAAATAGAAAGGGGCAATCTATTTTCTATCAATAATCTTAGATAATAATGAATTTTATTTAATATATTTTTTAATTGTTTTTATATCATCTTCTGTAAAAGGTTTTTTAAGTATATAATCAATGCCTATTTCCAGACATTTCTCTTTAATTTTTTCTTCCATATGAGCAGTTAAAACAAAGATCGGAAGATGAGGTTTGTTATTTTCTTGTTCCCATTGACGATAAATTCTTGCGACCTCTGTTCCCTCTATATCAGGTAACCCAATATCCAGCAATACCCAATCAAAGGGTTGGCTTTGTAATGCTTGTAAGGCTGATTTTCCTTTAGTAACAGTAGTTACTTCATAACCTAAATTTTTAAGCACGTTTTCTACTGCAAAGAGTATTAAA
>CASFML010000048.1 GCA_949295795.1 uncultured Gammaproteobacteria bacterium
AAGCCTACGCGCGAGTGGCACGGTACACTGCTATGACTCAGAAAATCCCTGTTGGAGATTTTTTATTAACCGCTCATCACCGCAATGATCAAGCAGAAACCTTATTATTACAATTATTACGAGGTTCTGGTCTAAAGGGTTTAGCGAGCATGCCAATTTGCCAGGAATTTTCAAAAGTTTATCTAGTGCGACCTTTGCTAGATTTTACACGTTCAGAGCTTTATGGATATGCTCAAGAGCATCAATTAACTTGGATCGAAGATGATAGCAATAAGGATTTACGCTTTAATCGCAACTATATTCGCCATCAGGTATTACCATTAATCCAACAACGTTGGCCCCAAGCCGATAAAACTATCGCAAGAGCGGCTGCAAATTTAGCCGAAGCAAATTCTCTACTTGATGAAATTGCGCATCAGGATTGGTTACTACTTAAAGGATCCGCGCCTAATATTTTAATTATTTCTAATTTGCAAAAATTAAGTACTAAGCGTCGAAATAATGTTTTACGCTATTGGTTAAAGCGATTAGGGTACTCGCTGCCTAGTCAGAAACAATTACAGCAAATTGATATTTTACTAAAAAGTCGAATAGATGCATCTCCTCAAGTCAATTGGGGAGATATTCAGTTCCGTCGCTATCGAGATTATATTTATGCTCTTAATTTAGTAGAAAATGAAAAAATTTTCGAAGCTGAGTTTATTTCCTGGAAGTTGGGTCAAACAATAGTATTACCTACATTAGAACAATTGACTACAAAACAAGTTTTAGGGGCAGGATTGAATAATTCTTTACTAAAAGAAAGACAAGTCGATGTGACCTTCCGCCAAGGAGGTGAAAGATTTTATGCAAGCAATCGCAAAGGCTCCCATCCTTTAAAAAAATTATTTCAAGAATGGGGGATCCCTCCATGGCAACGCAATAAGATTCCTTTAATTTATTATCAAAACAAATTAATTGCTGTGGCAGGATATGATATAGATCCTCGCTTTGCAGCAAAACAACATGAGCTAGGTCTTGTCATCGAGCTTATTCCTAGCTCTTCCAATATACCTACCTGTTTGTAATATTGGGTTTTCAATCTTTTATTTAATTACTACAAATCTAATTCCGCCACGCGATAATACATTGACTAAAAGTTCTTGTTTACTTTGTTTGGCGATTTCTTGTAGTTGAGCAACATTGGCTATAGGTATTTGATTTGCAGATGTTATGACATCACCAGGACGAATTCCTGCATGCCAAGCCATGCTATCCTCATCAGTATCAACGACTTCTACTCCAATCAAATGACCTTGACCGGTAATAGTTTGGTTGAAGTCTCGTAAAACTAGACCAAACAAAAATGGATTATCATGTTCAGCCATTTTTTTATAATCTTTGGGATCAGTCAACGTTATTACTGTATTGATTGTTTTTCCTTTGCGTAATAGCTTGACATTAATTTTATCCCCGACTCTTAACATCCCAACGACATTTTTTACTTGTCCGCCGTTATGTATGGTTATGCCGTTAATCGATTGAATGATATCACCGGTTTGAATGCCTGAGGTTTCGGCAGGTGAATAATTAGGTACTTGAGAGACTAAAGCCCCATTAATTTCTGTGGAGATATGTAAAGCGTTAGCTAATGCGGGCGTTAAGTCTTGCACCAGCACACCCATTAACCCACGTTTCACCGAGCCATATTCGGCTAATTGTTTCATAACACCATAGGCCATATTGATAGGTATGGCAAAACCAATACCTATATTTCCTGCATTAGAGCCTGGTGCCAATATAGCGGTGTTAATTCCAATTAATTTGCCCTGCAAATTAATTAAAGCCCCACCAGAGTTACCTGGATTAATAGGAGCATCGGTTTGAATAAAGTTCTCAAAACCTTCTATCCCTAATCCAGTCCGCTGTAAAGCGCTGACAATACCTGAAGTGACTGTTTGGTTCAGTCCAAAAGGATTACCAATGGCAGCTACAAAATCACCTACTTTTAGATTATCGGAGTTGCCTAGAGGGATAGCCGTTAAATGATCAGGTGTAATGGTAAGTAAGGCAATATCAGAAGCAGGATCAGAGCCTTTTAATATTGCTTTAAATACGCGACCATCACTTAAGGTTACGGTGATGGTTTTAGCTTCGTGAATAACATGTGCATTAGTTAAAATATAACCCGATTTAGCGTTTACAATGACGCCTGAACCTAGGCTTTCAAAATGGCGTGGATAAGGGCGTCCTGGAACGGGCGGTGGTAATTGATTAGGTGGAATATCTCCTTGAACTGAAACATTGACTACTGCGGGTAGAATAGGTTGTAGCATCTGAGAGATACTATCCTTATTCATTGAATGAGCTAAGTTAAAAGGCCAGGCAGCATAGCTTAAAGGGCAAAAGCTGAATAAAAGTAGGGAACAGATTAATAATTGGTATAATAGCTTCTTCATAGATTTGCGAGGTCAAATTAATAGCTTGTTAGCTTAACGTATTTTTTGGTTTTGTTGCAATTATTGAGTATTATACACGCAAAAGGTAATTTAATGCGCAATTATTCTCTTTGGGATCAGTTAATTTTACATATTGATGAAGCGTTAACATCCATACAGCCATTTTCTGCTTCTACCCGCCCCAGTCCGGCTGATAGTTTGGCAATTCAAGAGAGTGATTTAAATAAAAAACAACGCCAACTTTCGGGTAGTTTAATGCGAATAAATCATGTAGGTGAAGTGTGTGCTCAGGCACTCTATACTGGTCAAGCACTTACTGCCCGCTCTGAGAAAACTCAACATAAATTAAAAAAAGCCGCGCAAGAGGAGA
>CASFML010000049.1 GCA_949295795.1 uncultured Gammaproteobacteria bacterium
ACCAAAACAACAATGTCAGTTACTCGGGTACCGCGTGCTCGCATTGCTGTAAAAGCGGAATGGCCGGGTGTATCCAAGAAGGTAATGACTCCCTTAGGAATTTCGACATGATATGCACCAATATGTTGTGTAATACCACCTGCTTCTCCCTGCGTCACTTTAGTACGTCGGATATAATCTAGAAGAGAAGTCTTTCCATGGTCAACATGTCCCATGATAGTAACCACCGGTGGACGAATCAGCAATTCACCCATTTGTTGTTGGGTGGTGTTCACTAAACCTTCTTCTAATGCATTAGCACTCACAGGCTTAGCAATATGTCCTAGTTCTTCTACCACAAGTATGGCGGTATCTTGATCAATAGCTTGATTAATCGTCGCAATCACGCCTAACTTCATTAACGTCTTAATAACTTCAGCGGCCTTAATGGACATTTTTTGTGCTAAATCGCCCACCGTGATCGTTTCAGGAATACCTACTTCATGCACCACAGCGACGGTTGGTTTTTCAAACTGTTGTTGTAAAAATTGATCCGGCCGTTTGGACTTACCGGTTTTTTTTCGGTAACGGAATTGTTCATCGGACTCATCTTCAAGTTGATAAATCGTTTTATGTCGGTATTTCGCTAACTCTTTTTCTTTTAGATTGCGGTTCTTATGCTTTTTGTCACGTTCTGTTCTATCTGAATTAGTGGGTAAAGCAATAATTACTTTTTCGTTAGTGGGTTTAGGTTTTTTTTCAGGATTGCTGGTAGGCGCTATTTTTTTATCCGCAGGCACTTGCTCTTTTTCTACCGTTTCATCATTAGATAATACGGGCGCTCCTTCTACAGGGATATTATTTTCAGAAACAGGTTCAGCCTGTGCTTCATCCGAAACTACCAATTTTTTTTCTGCTTGAAGTGCTAATTCTTCAGCTTCTTTTATTTCCTTTGCTTCGTTAGCGCGGTTAGTCTCCTCATCTATTAGGCCTTCATTACTTTTCACGTAGGTTCTTTTTTTACGAACTTGCACTTTAATCGTTTTGGCCTTACCCGAGGTATCTTTCACTTTGAGTAAACTCGTGCTTTTACGTGTTCGCGTCAAAGTAATCACCTTTTTAGGATTATTATCCGCAGAAATCTCTTTTCCATGCTCAGTGGAAACCTTATTTGCAGTTTTATCTTTAATACTTTCAGTCATACTATGCTTCTCCTGCCACTATTTGACAGCTTCGAAAACCTACTAAGTTTTTCTGAGTATATATTGCTAAGTGACTAACTTACATACCATGCTTTATCCGAACTTATGCGAAGCTCCTCTTTCTTGGTATAGCTTGGTTGTCAACTTTATCTACGATAACCATTTATCCTTGAATAAAGTCCGTTCCTCGAAAAGTTGATGTCTCGCCCTATCAACAAAATAGCACTTCACATAAGTCCAGTTTATGGAAATCTCTCAAGCCTTTTAATCTCTCAGAAAATAGTAAATTTATTTCACACACTCTATTTTTTTTCTTCCTCAAACCAAGGTGCACGTGCTGCCATTATCAATTTACCGGCCTGTTTGCGATCTAATTCAATAATATCTAACAAGTCATCGACTGCCAATTCAGCTAAAGCCTCGCGTGAAGAGACACCTTTTTTAGCTAATGTCGTGGCTATCTCTTCAGTAATACCTTCTAAGGAGAGTAAATCTTGATGTGGCTCTAAAAATTTATCATGCTCAGAGATTGTCGTTTTTTGCTTAGTCGTCGCCGCTTGTGTTGCTAATGCTTCTTTAGCACGATTTTGCAGAGTTTCTACTAATTCTTCATCAAAATCTTCAATATCTAATAGTTCTTGCGGTGATACATACGCAATTTCTTCTAAACTAGTAAATCCCTCTCGTGCTAACATCTCGGCTAACTCTTCATCGATGGCAAGCTGCTCCATAAAAAGGTTTTGTAACCCTTCTGATTCTTTAACCACCTTTTTTGCCGCTTCTTCTACAGTGATAACATTAATAATCCATCCCGTTAGTTCACTGGCTAAACGGACATTTTGACCATTGCGACCAATAGCTTGCGATAATTGTTCCTCTTGGACCGCCACATCCATCACCTTAGTGTCTTCATCCACCACAATCGATGCAACTTCAGCAGGTGCCATCGCATTAATAACCAATTGAACTGGATTATCATCCCATAGCACTATATCAACTCGTTCGCCGGCTAATTCACTCGAGACGGCCTGTACTCGCGCTCCACGCATACCTACACAAGCACCTATGGGATCGATACGTCCATCATTAGTTTTAACGGCTATTTTTGCACGTGAACCGGGATCGCGCGCTGCACTTTTTATTTCAATCAACTCTTCTCCAATCTCTGGGACTTCTATCTTAAAGAGTTCACTTAACATTTCTGGGCGCGTGCGACTCATCAGCAATTGCGGTCCTCGCACTTGTGGATTTACAGCATATAAATAACCACGTAAACGATCTTCGGATCGTACTTCCTCGCGAGGGATCATTTCTTCACGTGGAACAAAGGCTTCTACGCTTGCTCCCAAATCCACAATCAAACCTTCGCGTGTAATTCTTTTGACTATCCCTGACAACAATTCGCCAATACGACTGGTATAGGCTTCTGCGATTTTAGCGCGTTCGGCTTCTCTTACTTTCTGGATAATAACTTGTTTAGCTGTTTGCGCTGCAATACGACCAAACTCCACCGAAGGCATATGCTCTTCAATGACATCGCCAATTTGGCTATTGGTATCCCGCTTTTTAGCTTCACTCAAGAGCATTTGTTTTAAGGGATCAAAAGGAACATGCTCTTCAAACTGATTATTAGCATCACTTTCATCCGCAACAACTGTCCAACAACGAAAAGTATCATAGTCACCGGTGCGCCGATCGATAGCCACGCGGACATCAATATCTTCACCTGCTTTCTTCTTAGTTGCCATCGCTAACGCGGCTTCTATCGCTTTAAAAATTAATTCTTTATCAACATCTTTTTCGTTAGATACCGTCTCTGCCACTAATAAAATTTCTTTTTTCATAGCCTGCCTCCGGTTATTTATTCATCTCAGGCAATACATTCGCACGCAAAATATTGTCCCATGTTAAAACTACTTCTTTCCCATCATCCTGGTTCAACACGATTCCAGCGACGTCCACTGACTGTAAAAAGCCTTTAAATTTACGTTGATTATCAATAGCCGAATGTGTAGAAACACGTACATAATGACCAACATAACGCTGAAAATGCTTTTCTTTAATAAGCGGTCTATCTAAACCCGGCGAAGAAACTTCTAAGTTATAACGACCTTGTAAAGGATCTTCTACATCCAATAAGGCACTAATCTGACGACTTACTCGCTCGCAGTCAGCCAGTGTAATACCCTTTTCACTATCGATAGTGATACGTAATACACTGTGTTGGCCTTGAGTTAGATAGGTACAAGCCCATAGCTCATAACCCAGGGCTTCAACCGTCGGTAGTATCTTTGCTTCTATCGCTGAATTGTTCTTCATCGTCTATGCTCTTCGCACTTAAGTTTTTGCTACCTACCGCGCAATCCTCACCTTTATAAGGGTATGGCACTTGTCAAAAGCCTATTGCGATGACCATGCACAATAAGGGCTTTGGACATAAAATTATCCATCCCACCAACTAAACTGTGGCAAAAAAGCAAAAATTGCTGATATTTAGCACCGCTAGTCAAAATAAAAAGCCCCTTGAAGGGGCCTTCACACAGTAAAATTGGTAGCGGGGGTAGGATTTGAACCTACGGCCTTCGGGTTATGAGCCCGACGAGCTACCAGACTGCTCCACCCCGCGATAGCGGCACAGAGTATACTCCATTCAATGGAGTAATTACAATGGGATAAAACATTCTAATTGTGCATTCTGGCTTAAATAATTAACCTCTGTTTAGCGAAATAAGAAAGCCGAGTCTGGGTCTATTGCCCTCTCTCAAAGCATAAAAATAGGATCATGTCTTGAGGATATATAACACAGCGCTGATTTTGTTAAATACCAATGCCAATATTTAAAAAAAGGGCGTAAGATTAGGAAAATTCGATAGCCTCTCCTCTTCATAGGCGCCTTGTGGAGAATAAGGTGTAAAAAATTTCCAATAAAAACTAAGACCCGATGTACCTAAATCCCTAGACCTCAATAAGCCCATTTCCTGCTGACCTAACAAGGGTATTTGACCCGAGAAAAGTTGATAGAGCTTTACCTTCCAAATAAAAATTGGCGTATTCTCCTTCAATGATCCCCAAGATTGAAGCTTTAAATCATCCAGGCTAACATTAATGAAAGGTCTTAATGTTCGCAACTTCTTATTGACAGCATAAGTATTACCCCCACCTAAACTGGCCACAACAAGTGCAATATCTTCCTTTTCTAAGGCTAACTTAAGCTCCTCTAAGGTATAATTATACTTTATGAAATTTATATTTTTTGGTAAGGCCTTATCATAAAGTTCACCGAGTTCTTTACGCAATGTGACAGGATCCACTGCATGTAAACTTTGGATACATATTCTTAAACTTTGTGCCTTATCACCGATACATTCGGGTACATAAAGCGTTTGTGCAAAAAAATTAAGGAAATTTTGTTTGCTAGAAAAGCCCAAACTTAGTGCAGTAAAATAGAAGCTGTTACCATATAAAAAATAATGAATGGTCGACAATTTATGGTTTTTTGGATTAAAACTGAGATAAGGAGGAATTTTGTCAAAAAAACTACTTCCTAAATGATAAAATAATGTTTGTTCCGTAGTCCCTTCAAAATCATACAGGCTTAGGTTTTTTTGACTAAGTCCGGATTTTGCGATCGTTTGCTGTAATTGCCCCTTATGCGAAAACCCGTATTGGTCTAAAAATCTTCTTATCCCTAACCTCTGTAATTCTTTATAAAAACCTTTCCAAGTTAAATCGTAAATGGATTTTTGAGTGAGTTGGTTGACCTCTTTAATCCATTTTTCTATCTCATTTCGTTTAGTATTCTTTGTTGGAAAAAAGCTTTGTTGGATTCTTAATAATTCCTTATTCATCTTTATTATCCCTTAAGATAACACTTACTCAAAGCAAGGTATTTATGACAATACCGAGAAAATTAAGCAATTGCGTCGTTTATAAAATACCTGTGAATTGTGATTTGAATGATAAAACAAGCAAAATTCAAATATAGAAATTATATTATAAAAACTCCTGACTAACGCCACAAACATCTAACAAGTTTTTAAAGTCTTTTCCTTGTGGGGTCTTAGTTAATTGCCAATAAACCTTCAAATAACTCTTTAGCAAATAGTTATAATCAGATAAGGTTAAGATCTTTAATATAGCTTCTGCTTGTTTTAACTTATTGAGGTTATAGGGTGCTTTTTGGAATAATATAGCTGCTAAAATAGTCGCTTTAGTAGCCCCTCGCGCTTTATTACTATAATAAAATCCTTGTATACATTCCTCCAAAGCGCGATCTTTGTCCCAAGTTTGCCAATCTTGAAAAAATACTGATGCTTGTTGCTGATATTTTTCAGAATGACAAACTAATTGGCCTTTAGTATTAACTGCAGATAACAAAAACAGTATGGCTAAGATACTCGCTTCTATATTTGCCCAAGAACAATTACCGATAATTTGTCCTTGGATGGTCAGATTTGCAATAGTGATTAAACCTAAATAGCGATGTATTCCTTGTGTTAGAAACGCACGAGATTGCCGCTTATAAATTAAATGTTTACAAAACTCTTTATTCCAAGCATAAGGGCGCTGACATTCATAAATCACAATACTGCCTTCACGCTGACTATTTTCACCGCGATCGCAACGAATCAGCCAATTTTTATATTTGATCAAGGCAATAGCATGACCTTCATAAGCGATAGGCAATAATAATAACTCTTGATCTAATAAGGCATCGATACTCTGAGTATAGTCCTTTATATTGAGGGTATAACGTTGATATTTTAATAATGCCTGCGCATTAACAAATGCAGCAATCAATTTTTCTAGATTATTAAAATAAGGCCGAAAATGGCGCGATGAAAAATTGTTCTGATAGCGTCGTAAAGAATTGAGGATAACGTCGATGGTAAATTCTAAAAAAAATCCTTCATAGTTTATTTCTATGTAACGTTCTTGAGCATTCAGAATATCGACCTGGCCTGCTAACTCGTAACGATGCCCAAGCAATTTAGCTTGAATAAAATCTTGTGCAAAATTAAGTTTAGCGCCATGTTGATAGAGTAATTTTTTTAATTCGCCTTGTTGCCTGAGTAAAGGGTAAACCAAAATCGGTTGGCCTGCGGTGGTATAAGCATTTGCATCGGCTTTATTAGCCAATAATAATTCACATAACTCAATATTGTGATTATCGACTGCCCAGTGTAGTGCTGTACGTCCGGTCACATCGGCATTATTAGCATCGGCGCCATAGTCTAATAATAAGGCTGCAACATCTACTTTATTAGCAATAGCGGCTTCTATTAAAGGTGAAAAACCATACTCATCGGTTGCTTCGATATCGGCACCGGCCTGAAGAAATTGTTCCACTCCTTTAAGTGTTCCAAACAAAATTTCTTGGGTGAGGCTAGGCTTTACCATTTTATCTAGTAGGCACTATATTTTGGCTCGCACTCGCAGCTAAACTTCGTTGTAACTGGCGTTTATATTCTAGACGATGCTGAAACTCTTTATATGCCTCAGGATTTTCTGGGGGGTTTGGATTTAGCGCCGGATCAATTCCGCTAAATTGCTGACTTTCTGACAAAAAAGGATGATTTTCCAGTGAATTACCTGAATTACACGAAGGATTTCCATTTTTCTGACTGGATAAATCAGGACCTGACGCAAATTTTCCTTGTCCTTCATATCTGCGTCGGCTTTTATTAAATTCTTCATTCTGAGCTTCATTACATATAGCAGATAGCTTTTCAACACTTAGAGCGGCCGTTCCAACCCCACCGCTATCACCATCATCTTCTTCTAGAGATACTATAACGGATTCTACTGGATTTGAATAATCAATACCCTTTTTTTTAGGTGCAGAAGCAAGTTCATCATATTTTTCTAAAGAGTGATTTCTTTTACTTAGCGTTTTAATCATAATCTATACTCAGCTACGCTATTATTTTAACCTAAAATTAGCCTACTCTACAAAAATATTAATAGAAATACCTTTAATTACTAAAAGTGAGATTGAAACCTAGGATTTAATCGAAACCTCTAGGAACACTCGTAGGGAAGGAGGTTCTAGCAAATTGCTTAAGGGCTTGAATATGGCAATTTAGGCTTAAACCTTTACGGGCTAAAAAGTCTTTCTCGGGTTTATATTCTTTTGATTTAATCCTTTCTAAGGCGGCTATGATTGCTTCTGTAGTCACTGATGTTAATATAATGCCATCCTGTGGCTCAAGCAATTCAGCAGCACCTACATTCGCTGAAACAATTACAGGCGTTCCAGATTCTAGTGATTCAACCACAGTAATTCCAAAGGGTTCGTAAGAAGAAGGTAAAATGGTTACATCAGCCATGCAATAATAATCTTGTAGCTGCTTTACAAACCCTAACCAACACATGTTATCAGGCAACGAAATCGTCGGTTTTTCGCCAACAATAAGACAAAGAAAATCACCTTGCAACTCTTTAAAGGCATTAACGAGAGGGTATAATCCTTTTCGGGTGTGATTAGTGGAAACAAACAATACTAGGGTTGTTTTATTAGAAAAGCCGAATTTTTTACGTAGCTCTTGCTTCTGCTGCAGCGTTTTATAATAGAAATGACTGTTAACGGGCGGATAGATCACCTTAATCTTATTTTCAGCCATTGGATAATGCTGTATTATTTCATCCTTTATTCGCTTTGAATGAGCAATAATTAAAGGTGTTTTCGCAAATGCCCTTCTCTCAAAAAAAATTTCTAGGTAATCATGCAAAAAACGATAACTTTTCCTAGTTAAAAGATAAGCTTTATGCACGCCACCGCAAATAAGTATATCTTGTCTGGTGGTTTTTACTAAACTAATCACCAAATTATGTTCACAGAGTAAATTTTCTCCATCACAACCTAAATAAAAAGCAAACTTCTTAAATGAGCGTGGTAAAAATTTGTAAGGAAACTTAAGAACGTTTAAGCGTGGTAATGACTTTAAAATATCTGGATTTATTTTACAAACACAAAGTGTTAATTCATGGCCGGCTTTTGAAAAACCTAAAATAATATCTTTTAAATAACTTTCCATACCCCCCTTAAAACGGAAATGTAAATGCTTGATAGCAATTTTCATTTTTTATCCTGCAAAATAACCGAGAAAAAACAACTTAATAAAATGACGTACAAATTTCCCAAAGCGGTGCTGGTAATAGTAATATCTGTAAATCCATTGAATGCCCAGGCTAGCAATGTGGCCTTAGCAAACCATTGTGCTTCGGGATCTCGCCACAATTTTTTAATTTCAATCCAAGCACTCAATAAAATTAATACATAAATAACTAAACCAATAATTCCTAATTGCACTGCTATAAGCAAATAAGCATTGTGTGGATCATTCAATAAAGTATTAGCGACAACTACCTTGCCACCCGTTTTTTTATACGCCTGAGGAAAACCTCCCACACCAACGCCTAATAAGGGATGTTCTTTAATAATTTTGAAAGAATTTAATGCAAATTGGATCCTAAGACCTATACTTGTCTCTTGTGATGCAGGTTTGGTGCTAAAATTCGAGACAAGATCTTTCACACGATATTGAAAAGAGGGAAAGATTTGAAAACTTGAAAAGGACACCAGTAACACTATAATCAAAGGCCAAATCCAATTTTTAGCGGTTGTATATCGAAACAACAAAAAAATTAATAGCATAATCGCTATAAAACAGCCCGTACGCTCTGAATTAACTGCAAATAAACAGAAAAAAAGAAAGATAGCTATCAATAAAAAATAAAATTTTTGTTTTTCTTTTAAAAAGAAATCCAGCGAAAAATAAAAAGCGAAGGCCAATATAACAGAAGCCGGAATAGGATTGACCAAATAACCTTCCGGTTGCCGACCAAACAGAATGGAAGAATACCGAAACAAAGAAACAGATAAAATATCCCAATGGGTCAATAAAATTAATAAGGAAGCCACGATGGCTGAGCTAATTAAACAATAGATAATGCGTTTCCGTAACGCTAATGAACTAATTAAAGGCAATAAAAAAGGAATGTAAAGTAATTTTGTATAGTGAAATAATCCAGTTAAACCATGCTTTAAACTCGCAATGCTGTAACTCAGACTAATGGCCAACAAAACAATTAAAATCACACTCCATTGAATAAACCTCAAATGTCGCGCTACATAGCATGCATCTCGCCAATGCCCGGTCATTAAACTAAAGATAGCCGCTAAAATAAGAGAATTACGGCTAAGCAACGGCGATAAAGCAAGGAAGAAGGTTCCTAATCCTAGAAAAAAAAACGCTATTTGTTCTGAGTAGTCAAAAAAGCTTCCATGTTTTATTCTTTGCATTTGTTTTAAAGCCATTGGTTAGTTAGGATTACAAACTTTAAGAACAAGTTAATACATAGATAATTGATTTGCCAAATATCCAAAAGTAAACCTTTATTAAAATTTATTCTAAAAATAATCTTGGATCATTATTTCAGCAATTTGTATCGCATTTAAAGCAGCTCCCTTACGGATATTATCCGCTACTATCCACATATCTAAGCCTAAAGGATGAGAAATATCCTCTCGAAGCCGTCCTACCATCACTTTATCACTTTCGGGGTGTGAAACGGGTGTCGGGTAGCCATTATTGGCAAGCTTATCGACAACTAAGACACCCGGTGCCTTTTTTAAGATCCGTTTAGCTTGACTTACACTAATTTTTTTCTTGGTTTCGATATGTACTGCTTCAGAGTGGCCGTGAAACACAGATACTCTTACCGCAGTAGCGTTCACTTGAATTTCTTCATCGGAAAAAATCTTTTGGGTCTCCCAAACCATTTTCATTTCTTCACGGGTATAACCATTTTCTTCAAACTCATCAATATGTGGGATAACGTTAAAGGCAATTTGCTGAGTAAAAGCTTTTGGTTTCTTAATAGGTAAACCATTTAATAATTGGCCTGCTTGCATAATCAACTCATTAAAAGCTTCTTTCCCAGCACCAGAAACTGATTGAAAGGTAACAACATTGATACGAGTAATACCTACTGTGTCATAAATAGGCTTTAAAGCAACCAACATTTGTATCGTAGAACAATTTGGATTTGCAATGATATGACGTTTTTTATAACCCGCTAAGGCTTCAGGATTCACTTCCGGAATAACTAAGGGAACTTCGTCGTCATATCGAAAATGAGGCGTGTTATCAATAACTAAGCAG
>CASFML010000050.1 GCA_949295795.1 uncultured Gammaproteobacteria bacterium
CAAGGTTTATTTAAAGCTAAGCTAATTTCTTTGAAGAAAGTTTTGAGTATGTAAGATAATTGAATTTGGTGTGGTAAAGAATCTAATTTCAAGTATTGCATTTGATAGGGAAGAACTTTTTTTGCTAAAACCGTAGGCAATAAACCATTGTGGGAAATCATTGTGATGGGGCCACAGTGGTTTTGGTTTATTAGTTTGACCGCAACATCAATGGCTGTCAGTCGAGTACCTAGAATCCCCACCGATTCATTCGGTTGAATTTCTAAAAAAGACTCATTATTCCATGGATTATGTGAATATCTGGGTTTTCCAATATATTCTCTATAGGTATTGGATGGCATATGCCCTGTACATAAAATAACATAATCTGCTTGCATGTCTCCCTGAGTGTTTTTAATAAGAAATCGATTAGCATCTTTACTTATATTAAATACTTCAGTGGAGGTGAGATAAGATACTTTGATGTTCCATTTTGCAGCTTCTATTTGGAATTTTTTAGCAAGATAATTTAAGTATTGCCCAAAAATATAACGTGGTGGAAATTCGCTTTTGTCAGCATAATTAGGATTAGGATAGTTTAAGCCTAACCAAGCAGAAAATTCACCCTTTTTTTCGGGAAGCGGTTCCATAATATTTTTTGGTAAATTCAAAATATAAGCGTCTTCCTTTTGAGCATAAGGTAATCCTAGCCCTATTTCTTTATTTTTTTCAAAGACAATGATTTCTAATTCTTTATTTAAATTGCTGTATTTTATTTCATTAAAAAGTTGCCAACATAAAGAAACTGCAGCGGGTCCTCCGCCAATAATAGCAATCCGATAGATTTCTCTCTGAGGTAACTCTGTATTTAAGTTTTTAATGACATTAGATAATTCTTTGATAGTTCTTATAGGTAATGAAGGGCTTAAAGAAAGTTTTAAGCGTTTATTAATTTCCTCTACCATTTGAACAAACTGTAAAGAAGAACCACCTAAATCACAAAAATTATTCTGAATTCCGATTTCTTCTATTTGCAATATTTCTTGCCATATTTTTACCAGTTCAGCTTCTAAGGGGGTACTCGGGCGTATAAGTTCAGGAGTTAATTCTTTGAGGATCGTTTGAGAAGCAACCTTCCTATCAAGTTTACCATTTACGGTGAGTGCTATTTTTTTAACCGCATAAAATTTTATAGGAACAGTTACATTCGATACACCTTCATTCAAATATTTTCTTAATTCATTATAGGAAATTGACTGATCTGATAAATCAATAAAGCAATTTAGTAAAGTTTTATTAGCATGAGTTTCAGGAATAACTAGGGCTTGATTAATGCCTTGATGTTGGTTAAGTAAAGACTCAATAATAGATAATTCTATTCGTTTACCATCATATTTAATATGTAACTGATTTCGACCTAAAAATTCTAAATTTCCATCAGATAAGAAGCGACCTTTATCTCCCGTTTTATATATCTTTTGATCGGAAGTATAAGGGTCAGGAAAAAAACGCTCAATTGAAATTTGGGGTTGATTTAAATAACTACCCACTCCGCTACCGCCAATATATATTTCGCCTTCTTCACCATTAGGCACTTCTTTGCCATTCTCGTCTAATAAATAAATTTTTGCATGAGGAAAAGGCTTACCTGCAGGCACAATTGAAGTTGATGGTAATACCCATGCGGAATCTTCTTCAAAGTAGGTACTATCAATCGTTGTTTCACTTAGGCCATATGAATTAATAATCCGTGCATTAGAAGAGCAAAGCGATTTTACACGGCGGTATTCATCCATAGACCACTGATCTGAGCCACAAAGAAGCAGCCGAAATGTATCTAATTTAAGTCGCTCTTTTTCTGAAAAATTTAATAAGCCTCTCAGGGTTGCTGGCACAAATTCAGCACAATTAATCTGATGGTCTCTTATTAAGTTATATAACTCTTTTGGTTGTAATAAAGTTTCTTTGGAGCAAAGAACTAATTGGGCACCTGAACATAAGGCACGGACCCAATCACCGACAAACACATCAAACCCAAGTGCTGCCATCTGGAGATGGACATCGTCTTGAGATAATTGATATACCGACTCCCAAGAATAATAGGTATCTAAAAGATTTTGGTGAGTAATAACAACATATTTAGGATTTCCAGTGGTCCCCGAAGTTAATATTCCGTAAGCCACATCCTGATCACTTTCCTCTATCACAGGCATTAATTTTTTAGAAATACCTGACAAAATAAAGGGTAGATTAGTCAAATTAATAATAACTCCAGAATAATCTTTAAAATGATTTAATAAATTAGATTGACTAACAATATGTTTTGCTTGAATAGTTTCTAAAATTGTATAAGGAGACTTTTCTAATTGTTCAGGATTAAAAAGATAGAAAGCAGCGCCTGTTTTTAATATTGCCAAAATAGCTATAAATGTTTCTATATTTTTTTCTACAAATAAAGGAACTAAATCCCCTGATTTTATTCCTTGCTTGATCATAACATTGGCAAGCTGATTAGCCTTTTCATTTAATGCTTTGTAAGTTATTTCTTTATCCTTATCAATTATTGATATTTTATTTGGATATAACTCAGCTTGTTTTTCGAATAATTTATTTATTTTTATAATTTTAGACATAATTTAGTTAAATATTTTATTAAGTTTAATAGTTAAAATAGAGCGCGCGAACTTTAACATAAACTAATTAATTTCTAATAATTAAATTCTAACATTTTAATAAGAATAATTTTATAATTTTATATGGGTAGCCATCTCCTAATTTAAGGATTAGGCCATTCTGTTATGACTTGTGAAGATCTTACAGCTGAGTGAGATAAGTCTTCCCATTGCTTATATTCTATTATGGTTAACAAAGCATCAATCAAAATCCAAAGCTTACTATCAGATAAATGAAATAATTCTTCAAATGAATTTATTCGTCCGCCACCGTGTTGCCATTTTTTTTTAATATTTTTTATTCTATGGCGAGATTCTCTTTCCTTTCGTCGACGCTTTGAGCATTTAGCAATCGCAATTTTTATGTCATCGATCGTACAAGGTTTAGTTAAAGCCGCATCGGCTCCCCACCTTAAATACATCGGATCATCATTTTTATTAACAAAGGCACTCCATACGAATAATGGCGTACCAACATTTATTGTTTCGCGAATAAGGGGGACAACCTTCTCCCCAGAAAGTCCCTTATTCCTTACATCGGATATAATTAAATCGTATAGTTTATCTTGCGCCATTTTTACGGCTTTCTGGCCCTCATCAGCTAAATCAACCTCATAGTTAAGTTCATGTAAATTATTAGTCATGATGATTTGACAAGGTATATTATCTTCTATTAATAATGCACGTTTAAGTTTAGTTTGTTGTTTTTCCGATTTCATGTTTTTATCCTTGTATTACAACTAAAAAATATTAAGAATTTAATTTAGCGACTCTATACTCAAGTTCATTGAGTTGTTTAAAACTTTCTGTTTCACGGAAAAATAAGAAATGATTATTAACTATCTTATTGGCAATATGGGCTGTTCCTAAAGTAAGGATAAGCACAATGAGGTTGCCTAGTATTTCCTGACAGCTATGATGTTGGTCCAATATGGGTTTGGCATTTTTGATCATATCCCCTACTTTAAGCTTATAAGTCTCTCGACTAATTTCATTATTTTTGAAAAAATCATCATTTAAACTATTAATACCAATAATAAGTTTATAAATAGTATTGGCAGAGGACTCAAATCCGGTAGAAGATAAATCTTGAGCTTTTTTAAATAAAGTATCTAATTGTATTCCAATATATACATAGGCTAATAAATCCGAATCTATTTGCGATTTGTAGTATGAGAATTCAAAATTTTTTAAGAATGGAAGATATTTTAAAAAATAAAATCTAGAAAATAATAACTCGGTCTCTCTTAATTTTTTAACCGAACTATAGTCATCCACAGACTTAAATTGGATATTTTCAAGGGCTTTAATACCTTGTCTAATAAGTTCTAAGCGAAGCATTTCACTTGCTAACTTACCTGTTTTATGCCGTTTTTCCAGTCTTTTTTTTGTAAAAGAAGTAAGTGCTTCTTTTTCTTTAAATTCCTCCAGACATTCTGATAAAAATTGCTTTATTGCTTCATTTTTATTATTTTTTTCGGCGATGGTCATCGTTGTGTTTCCTATTAAATAGTAATATTTTTATTTTGATAGCTCATTAATTTGGTTCATGAGTTCATTAAGTTTTTTAGCACTATCAGTTTCTGGAAAGAAGAGAAAACGATTGTTAACGCATTTATTGACAAGAAAGGCGGTTCCTAGGGTTAAAATCAGTGCAGCAAGATTTGTTAATATTCTCTTACAACCTCGATGTTGTTCTAATAGGGGTCTGGCTTCATTAATAATAGTTAATGCTCGAGTTTTGTAATCATTAGAATCGATTAATTCTGCTTCGAAATACCAGAAATTTAATTTTTGTAACTCAATTTTAACGCCCTTAGCTATCATGCCCTCTGAGTGATATCCGCGACATTCTAAATCCTTAGCTTTTTTGGATAATTTATCTAATCTTATTTCAATATTAACGTAACCAAGAAGCTTAGGATCAATTTGTGAGCTATAATTTGGAAAAGTGAACTTTCTCAAATCATGATTATTCAAGAAATATAATTCAGTTTCTCTAAGCTTTTTAATCGAGTTAAAATCATCGACAGAGTCAAATTGCCTAGTTAAGTTACCTAATAGACCCGTTGCTCTATTGAGAGATTCTAATTGATCTCTTGGGTCATAGGGAGCTATCTTATCGTCGATATAGATATAAGTATTACTGGTAACGATCATTTGTTTTTGACGTTCTAATTTAATTAAGAGCTCACCTAAAGATTCTTTTATGGCTTCTGTTTTTTTATTATTTTCAGCCCAGATAGTCATGCTATTTTTCCTATGAAAGATAAATTTAAATAATTTTTAGCAGGCATATTTTTTACCTCCTATGTATTCGATTTCCTTTCCATTTTGGAATAGAGGGATGATGTTTTTAGGGAGATCGTGTTTTTTAATCTGCAAAATATTTTCTATACTTGAAGTAATAAAGTGAATTTTAGACCATTTACTTCTACTATATTTACGCTTGATACGGGTTAATATTTCATCCAATTTATTAAAAACATGATCAATATCTAAGTAAATGACATAATATTGAGAAAAATGAAATTCATCGAAGAATGAATCTAGGTCTTCAAGAGAAGTAACAGAGAATGCAAAGTGTTCATAGATAATATCTGTGAAAATTTTCTTAAATTCTTCACTGTGATAAAATATTAATGCTTTTTCGCGATTGTCCCAACAATATTCTGATTCAAATGGGTTTATCGTTTTATTTTTTTCCATGATGGCACCATGATTAGTTTTTATGTTCATGTTAAAATCGTTTCTGCGTTTGGAATCGAATTAACTAAAAGATTTTTCTTATCTGGAAAGAGAAGAAAATCAACATTCTTTAAATTTAATATTCCTGCTTGGGTTGCTCTGAAAATAGAATTGGGGATATTCGTGGCATTTAATTTTTTAGTAACTTGGGCACGAAATTTATGAACACTATCTTCTTTAACTTTAAGGATTTGGCCTATTATTTTTGCCTCACATCCATGTGCAGTTAAAAGAGTACAAACTAGTTCATGATCTGAAAGATCCCCTAAAAAGTCATCTTTATTTAAATTTTTATTCCTTTGAAGAAGTATTTCAAATTCCATTTGTAGTGGAGTGGGATTTTTAATGCCTCTTTTAATCAAGGATAATTTAGCACGTGTTTTATAATATTCTCTATCCCGAAGCATGAACTCGGACCAAATAGCTTCCCTCTCTTTACTATAAGCCATTTTAACCCCCAGAAATTTGGGGATAGAGAAAAAATAAAAAGCAAGTAAACATGACATATCCTATTTTTATTTTGGATACGCATATTCTGAATATATAAAAAGTTAGACGGAACTCCTTAAATTGGAACTCATGAAATTCGAACTCATGAAACTGGAACTTGATTTTTTCAAAAAATAGATTATTTAAATCTAATAATTTGCTTCGATCGAACGATCGAGATAAGCTGTGCGTAACCATGACTCAATTCTCCGTGAATTGGTTGTGGCCAGGCACCGATAGAGTGGTCGAACACTTTATCGGTGTCCCCTTAACGGGGTTTGGCGGTTAGGATTAGTTTTTCGTTTCGTTGTTCAATAAATTCTTGACACGCTCCTCCACATTGAGGGGCGTTGTCTCCTCATCTAAGGCAAATGCTTTGTCAATTTCTAACCAACCATCATTGATGGAAGTTGCAATGCCTTGTAACTGTTCTAAATCACTTAAAGTAAAATTCTCTAGATTATTTCTATTAAAAAACTTCAATATTTTGGTGTGCCCAACACCGCGTTTTCTAAACCACTCAAAGGCAATACTTCGACGATTTGGTAAGGATTTCTGATCACCTACGGCAAATTGCACCGCTTTCTCATACACTCTATCGATAAGTGCTTTTGGAATAACCTTAAAGATCGCATTTCTTAGAGCAATGGAGCTTGCGGCATTACCGGTTAGGGTTTGCATGTCACTGCTATACTTTGTACCTGTTGAAGTCACAATACTTCGTTTGACTTGGCTACTGATACGAACATTTCTCTCTAAATCCCAGGCCACGCCTTCAGCGGTTATCGCTTTACCATCATTTTCAACAATGCGACTCGCCGCATGAAGATTACCCCAACTGGCTGCGGCGATTTCAGCTAAACGAATCGAACCGCCTTTAATCTCTGTAATCTTACCGTCTTTGCTTTTTCTGCTTAGACAATAAAAACAAGATTGCGCAGTTTCTTCATCTTGAGTTGCCAATTGAGTTGCTAATTGAATAAATTCATTTGGATTTCTTGGATAAGCTTTAGCGGTTGTGATCTGCATATCGAGTTCTGCACGAATAAGCTTACCTTGATCACTGATTAATTCATTGGACATAATATTCTCCTGATAATTGTTGAAAGGCATAACGGGGAATTGAGATCGTTTGGATGGCATAAGCCGGCCAAACATTGGTTTCTAAACAGTGTTTATAACGCGACAATAATTGTTTAAACTCATATCGGCTTTGCTCTATCGAGGCTTCATCTAATTGATAAATGGAGAGGGCATAAGGTGCTGATTTCTCAATCACTAAAAAGAGAAGATCTTTTATCTTTACTTTCTTTATTTCGATCAGCGCTTCTTGGATCATGGCAGCTTGGATGTGATATCCATAATCATACATTGCTTTAGAAAAAGACTTAGCCGATCCATTTTGAGTAGTTTTTAAATCGGCGATTAAATTAGCGCGTAAAATATCCGGTCTGCATTTACAAAGAACGTCTGTTTCTGAATCAGTCCAGTAGATGGATTGTTCTATTTCTG
>CASFML010000051.1 GCA_949295795.1 uncultured Gammaproteobacteria bacterium
GGCTGATTTATTTGAAATAAAAATTCTTTAATGGCCTCTGTCGGATCATTGGCTTGGGTAATTGCTGAAATAACGGAAATCCCATCGACTTGCGATTCTAAAATTTTGGGTAAACGTTCAAGATTAATACCCCCAATCGCTACCAAGGGATAAGAAAGTGTTCGTCGCCAACGCTTTAATTGCTCAATCCCTTGTGGTGGAAAGGCCATGGGTTTGCTATGCGTAAAATAAATAGGGCCACAAGCTATATAGGAGGGGCTCAGCGTATGTGCACGTGCCACTTCAAAATAACAATGGGTACTCACACCCAGATATAAACCTGATTGATAAATTGCATCGATATCCGCATTATGCAAATCCTCTTGGCCTAGGTGCACGCCTGCGGCATTATAACGAATAGCCAGCTGCCAATAATCATTGATAAATAATTTAGCTTGGTATTGTTTGGCAAGAGCCACACTCTGTTGAATTTGTTTTTCTAGATAGTATTGATCCGCTTGTTTAATTCGTAATTGAATACATTTTATTCCTTGGCTTAATAATTTTTCCACCCATAAACTACTATCAACAATAGGATATAAATGGGTTTTACAAAGCTTAAAAGCGTATGGCAATTTGACTAACGGTTTACTGGAAAGATAAGGAAGATCCGCTTGTTCTTCTGGCCATCCGCTATGAAAAAATTTCTTTGTTTGCTTTTCGATAGTCGCTTTACGCAAACCACGTTGCAGATACATTCTGGCAATAACAATAGCATCTTTAAGCGAATAATTAAGCGCCAAACACGCCGCAATCGCCGTAGAAAAAATAGCTGTCTTATTAATAGCCTGTTCTACTAAACGTGGAGTGGCTATCCAAAACGATTCTTCTTGATTAATCCAATAATCCTGGCAAAAGTCATCTTTTTTTAATTGACTGGAATTGATTAACACACTTTTAGCGCCCAACTTAAGCAAGCGTTTTGCAGCTGTTGCTATGTCTTGGTAGTTATTCAAGTTGCGCTGTAATAATTTTTCCACTGCATTTAAATTGCAAAGCAGAAGATCGGCATTAGCTAATAAATTGATAAGTTCGCTGATGTTAGGCTGAGTACATTCAATTAGGCAATCACGCGCTATTGCCTCTGAAACATTAAAGTTTTTTAATGTCTCTAAATCGATTCGACCACTCCCCTCTGGCGTGTTTGAATCATTGAGGATTATTAGCTTTTTCATCGTTTATTTTCTTGCTGCCAAAATGGTGTATCAATAAGTGAGGTACTGGGATATGCAACATTTCTTTCTGGCATTATTCCAGCACAATAAGCCTCACGCCCCGCTATGATGGCATGACGAAAGGCTTGCGCCATTGCAATCGGTTGCTGGGCAAGTGCAACAGCGGTATTGAGTAATACACCATCAAATCCTAACTCCATTACCTGCACAGCATCGGAAGGCTTACCAATCCCCGCATCAACAATCAATGTGACATCAGGTAAACGCTCACGTAAGGTGGCTAAGGCGTAGGGATTGAGTACACCCTTTCCGGATCCGATTGGCGCCGCCCAAGGCATTAAAATTTTACAACCCACATCCACAAGCTTTTGACAAATAACTAAATCGTCGGTGCAATAAGGAAAAACTTCAAAACCTTGTTCAATTAAAATTTTTGCGGCTTTAATTAACTCGATGGGATCGGCTTGCAAATTATACTCATCACCGATCACTTCTAATTTTATCCAAGAAGTCTTAAATAATTCTCGAGCTATTTCTGCGGTACGAATCGCGGTATTGGCATCAGTACATCCTGCGGTATTAGGCAACAGATGACAATTTAAGGTTTTTATAGCTTGCCAAAAAACTTCACCACCCATCGCTGAAGGCGCTTGGCGTTGAATAGATAAGGTAATAATTTGTGTACCGGAAGCCTGAATCGCCGCTGTTAAGATCGCCAGTGAAGGATAATGAGCCGTTCCTAATAACAAGCGACTATTTAAGCTTTTTCCCATTAAATTCCACATCATTATCCCCCCTGCATAGGAATTAGAATATCGATACGATCATTTGGCTTTAATAAGGTCGTTTTAAAATCTCTATGTATCACTAAGTTATTATTAATAATCACAGCAACATACTCTTTCAGTTGATGATGTTGAACTAAAAAATCATACAAGGTTTTTCCAGTTTCAACGGCTTGGCTTTTATTATTCAGAAAAACAGTGATCATAAGATTTCCAAAGTTCTGGGTAATGAATATCCAGTTGTTTAGTTTTAAGGCCACGCAAAATTTCTTCGACTAAGGCCGGCGCTATCAAATAACCATGTCGATACAGTCCATTCACCGCTATTAAACCTTCTTGGTATTCGATGCGCGGTAAATGTGATGCTAACGTCGGTCGACAATGGGTCTTAGTTTCAATAATCCGTGCTTCAGCAAAACCTGAATGGACATAATACGCCGCCGTTAATAACTCTAAACTTGTACGCACTGAAATCGGACTATAATCTTCGGACTCAATTTCACTTGCACCGATTAGATAGTTATTTTCTGGTCTTGGAATAATATATAAGCTGTAACGTGGATGTAAAAAACGAATCGGACGATGTAATTGCACTTCAGGTGCATATAAGTGAATTAATTCGCCGCGTACTGCACGTAAATCATTAAAAATTGTGCGCGCACCCATTCCCCGACAATCAAATACGTAATCAAATAGATAGGTTTTGTTCTGTGTGACTATCTGCCTTGAAGTTAATGATGTCACTGGGGTATTGAGAAAAAATGAGAGGTTTTGTGCTTGCAAATATTTTTTTAGACTATTCATAACTGACTGACAATCTATTTGTGCCTCGTCAGGAAAATAATAGGCGGTGGCAAATTTATCAAGCTCAGGTTCAAGTTCAATCAAGCGGGTTTTTGATAAATGCTGATAATAATCTTTTGCTGGTAATTTACTTCTTATCCGTTGAGAAAAATGCTGCCATTCAGCTTTATCCTGAGGATGATGAACAACAAGACAGCCAGCTTGCTGGAAATAAACCGGATCCACTAATTGTTTGAGAATATTAGACCAATAGCAAGTAACCGATTCTTGACCCAAGCGAGCAATCACAGGATCGGCTTTATCACATTCTGAAAAGGGGGTTAGTAAGCCCGCTGCCGCAGAACTACAATTACTTTCCCCCTGCTGATCATCAAACAGGGTAACTTGCCAGCCGGTATTATGTAAGGCCAATGCCAACAATCGTCCGACGATGCCCATTCCTACAATACCGGCTTGCATCATCACTCTTCAGCGAGACAATCGGCTATGGCCGGTGTTTCAGAGTAAGATTTTTCGGGCAAATATTCATTGGTATAACAATTTGTAATATCAAAATGTTTATCGACAATATTTAAGTGCTTAGTATAACGACCTACTTTATCCCAATCTCGTACAACGTTAGTAGTATCACGCGAAATAAAAGGCAAGCTATGGAAAAAAATCTTGCGAAATAATGGCGTACGTAACTGCGGTTTCGCTTGGCAAAAATATTCGTAGGCTTCCTCGGGCTGCTCAATAGTAAATGCTGCGCCACGTTGTACCACTCGCAAAAAGGCTTTAACTAATTCTGGGTTTGCTAAGGTTTGTTCGGGGGCAATGTATTGCACTGAGCAAAAACAGCAACAACCTAAGCCTGCTAATTGATCAATTCGTAAGAATACGGTTTCACCGCGTAGTTGCTCTAATTCAATCTTTTGATAATTAATAAAGCCGATACCGGTATCAATAATATCACGACAGATTGCATCGGTAACATTCATACCAATACGGATAGTTTCATAGCTATTGGGATCAATACCGGCATGTTCGGCGAGATTATCAATAATTTTTTTTCCAAACTCTCCGATATAGCCTACCCGTTTATTAACAATGTCTTGAAAATTTTTTATTCCACTGGATTTTAAGGCGATTAGACCGGTAGGAGGTTCATCAAGTAGCGTACCTATCGATTTTATGGGGTAACCTTTTGCTTTAGCCGCAATGGTATGAATCATCGCCTTTACACCAAAATCGACACTTCCTAAACCGACTAGTTCTGTAACATCACTCGGGTCATTCGGTTCAAGTATGGCCAATTTAATGCCTTCTTGCACATCAAAACCTAATTGCTTCGCGACAATAATGGGGGCATGATAAGGGTTTGTAGACCAATTGAGTAACAAACTCACTCTAGACTTTAATACTGACATTGCCAACCTCTCTTTAAATAATGAAAAATAAAGATGGCAAAAGGTGACATTCCATAGAAAAATCGAATGTATTTTTTGAAGGCGATCCTTACGCTGATATGAATCAGTTCAAGTTCGACGGGTCATATTCTCAGCCGTTTCCGACACCCCGCACCATCTAACCTATCAATTTTACCTTAAATTTAATAGCTTGTCTTGCAATTAATTGCTTCCGAACCGACCCCGGTAACTGCTTTTACTCATACTATAGTCAACAGCTCCGCTACGTTCTAAGGTTTGTAATTGCATTTTTAAAGCACCCGCTTTAAACATCAAGCTCGTTTCTTTTTGAGAACATCTTTCCCTTGCTGTCTCGCGTCTATTTAATTCTTGCTGATCCGAGATAAGCTCTCTTTGTAAACTGGTTAATCTCATATTCTCAGCTGTCGTTAAATTGGATTGACGTACAAGATCGGCTATTTGATTTTCTTTTCTTGTGACTAAGCGTTTTTGGCTAGTATTCTGAGTAGTTAGATCCTTTAATTCTCGACTACAAGTCTCAAGCTCAGTATTTTTATTGGCAATATCCTGACGAAGTTGTTCAATGGTTAGCATATTATTATTCCTTTTTTTATTAAAAATTTATTAAAATAAATATAAATAAAATATATTTTATTAGCAAGAAAATATATTTTATTTCTAGAACGATTTTTATTAGAAAATTTTATTAGAAAAGTGAAACTTTGATATATTCATATCATCTAATTCGCATGCTAATATTATTTTATATCAATCCAAACTGGGTCGAGAAAACCGCTGCATGGGAACCTTTGTTAAATCATGAGTATCCACAAAGAAAAAATGACGAAGTTGTCCCCATTTAGGCTGTTCAGCAAATTTTTTTAAACCGGCCGCTTTTAATAAATTAATTGAAGCGGGATTATCGGGACGAGCGGTTGCTTGAATTCGTTTAAAGCTTTCGCCAGACATTTTATAATGGCGTTTAACTAATTCAGTGGCATATTCTTGTACGATAACAGGAATAACCTCCTTACCGTAACCTTTTCCCCAAAACTGCTTATCAAACGCATATGCTAACTCAGCAAAACCGGGTTGATCAGTTTCTTCTAACACGACATGCCCAATAAATTCTTCTGTATCGTTTTTTAAAATGGCAAAAGAGCTAAAAGGATTATTATTACTCCAATTGGCTACCCATTGTTCATGGCGATTAGCAATGTTATTTTCACTCCAAGGATTTCCATCCATTACTTTAAGCATATTTTCTGAATTCATAAATAGCTTTTTATAATGACAAAGATGGGCGGGATGAGTGGACTCCATCAGCAATCTTTCTGTTGTTAGAGTTACCTTTAATTGATTTGTTTCAAGATGTTTTTCAAAAATAATATCTGATTTCATGCTAACTCCCTGTCTTTATATATTCATTTTAAGAAGCATATCGATGTGCTAAATAACTAAACACCGCTAATATGGCCATGGCTTCGCCACCTTCCGGCCGACCTGGTCGGGTATTGACATTGTATGCATTAAAATCAAAGTGTAACCAGGTTGTTTCTTCGCTAATAAAACTACGCAAAAATAACGCTGCAGTAATAGCACCGGCAAATGGAGACGATCCACAATTGTTTAAATCAGCGAATTTGCTTTCGAGTAATTTTTGATAAGGTTTATACAAAGGCAAACGCCATACCGGATCCTGTTCCTGTAAACCATGCAGCATGATATCGTGTGCTAATTGTTCGTGGTCAGTGAAAAAAGCACTGATTTCTGTTCCCACGGCACCCCGCGCAGCACCTGTTAACGTCGCAAAATCGATTAACAATTCTGGACTTTCACTATCTGCTTCACACAAAGCATCTGCTAAAATCAAACGACCTTCAGCATCAGTATTGCCAACCTCTACCGTTAAACCATGTCGTGTTTGAATAATATCTCCAGGCTTATAAGCGTTACCTGAAATCAAATTTTCTACTGCGGGTATTAACAGACGCAAACAGATTGGTAATTGATGAGCCATGATCATTTCGGCCAAGCCGATGGCATTCGCTGCTCCACCCATATCCTTTTTCATAGACAACATATTGCCGCTAGACTTTAAATTATATCCCCCTGAATCAAAACAAACCCCTTTTCCTACTAAGCTAACCTTTGGATGTTGACTATCGCCCCATCTTAAATCAACTAACCGGGGTTCATGACAACTTGCTTTACCCACCGTATAAATAGCAGGATAGTTAGCGGTTAATAAATCTGTGCCCACTATTTGTGTCACAATCGCATGATATTTTTTACCGATCTGAAATACACTTTCTACGAGTTCCGCTGGATCCATATCATCCGCGGGCGTGTTGATTAAATTCCGAACCCTATAAATCGCATTAAGTTTTATCATTAACCGATCATGATCGCTTTTTGCAATAAGCAATTGTGCTAAAGGTCGAATTGATTTTTTATAGCGTGTAAATTCATAGGCGCCTAAACCCCATGCTAAAGCAATCTGCTCAAGTAATTGAGGTTTATCTATCGCTTCTACATGGAAATGTCCTGCGGGTAATACATTAGGTAGCAATCCAAATGTCCAAAAATCTGCGTCATCACTCACTATCAATAAAACTTGTTGCAATTGCCCAGTGCTTCCAGGAAGTAAACTATAATTTCCGGGTTTAGCAATAAAATTAATGGACTGTAACCATTGCTGTGTGGTTTTTGGTTGTTCCATTAACCAAGCTGACCAACACTCCGAAACCACAGGCCTAATAGGGATCGATTGCGAGGATTCATGAATAAAACAATTAAACACTCAAAACCTCCCGCGCTGATACATAAGGTTTATCAAAGACATACGCCACTGCTTGATGGGTAATACGGCCGCGTGAAATATTTAAACCATTCCGTAAATGGACATCTTCAGCCAAAGCCCGATAAATTCCTTTATCGGCTAAGGCCATAATGTAAGGCAGTGTGGCATGCGTCAAAGCAAATGTAGAGGTACGAGGGACAGCACCCGGCATATTACTCACACAATAATGAACAATATCGTCAACAATATAGGTTGGATCGGTATGGGTTGTCGGATGGCTTGTCGCAAAGCAACCCCCTTGATCAATGGCTACATCGACAACAACGGAGCCTGGACGCATTTTGGTTAATAAATCTCGTGTTACAATCTTTGGCGCTTCAGCTCCAGGCACTAGCACCGCACCTATTAATAAATCAGCCAGCGGTACATACTTTTCGATGGCATCTTGTGTAGAAAAAATTGTATTTAATTGTCCACCAAATTGTAGATCTAACTCTTTTAACTTTGCTGCGGACTTATCCAAGACAGTCACTTGTGCTTCTAAGCCTAAAGCCATACGAATGGCATTGCTACCCACAACGCCACCACCCAACACAATTACACTCGCTGATGAAACACCTGGAACTCCCGATAATAAAATACCACGCCCTCCCTGTGCTTTCTCTAAGCAATGGGAACCAGCTTGTATCGACATACGTCCTGCTACTTCACTCATAGGTGCTAATAAAGGTAAACCTCCTCTTGCATCGGTCACTGTTTCATACGCAATAGCCGTACATTTCGAGTCAAGTAACAATTCAGTTTGTTTTTTATCCGCGGCCAAATGCAGAAAGGTAAATAAAGTTTTTTCTTCATTGAGATAAGCACACTCTTGTGGTTGCGGTTCTTTTACTTTAAGGATCAAATGACC
>CASFML010000052.1 GCA_949295795.1 uncultured Gammaproteobacteria bacterium
AGGTCAAAATCTTGGGTTGCCACCATGAATATTGGACACGCATCGCTGAAACAGTAACAACCGGTGCGGTATTCTTTTGCATCGCATGTCGAATAAAAAGGTGCTTAATAGTTTGGTATCCAAAAACCAGAGTAAAAAGCACACCCACACTAATCAACATAATGAGCATGGGTCTATTAAAATATTTTTTTAACCTATGCATGGTTGTGATCCTCTACTGACAATTCGAGTTCCACCATCCACCCCCCAAAGCTTGAAATAAAGCCGCTGTATCAGCATAGCGACTCGCTTCTGCTTGAACCAAACTAATGCGTGTTTGCTGATATTGTCGTTGTGCGTCTAGTAAAGAAAGATAACTTACTCCTCCTAAATGAAATTGTTGCTTCACCAAAAATAAATTAGTATAAGCGGCTGTTTCAGCTTGTTTTTGTGCACGCATTTCTCGAGCATCCGCTTCTATAGCACGTAATGTATCCGCTACATTTTTGAAAGCCTGCAACACCGTTTCGCGGTACTGCGCTGCTGCCGCATCATAAGCCGCAACCGCTGCGCGACGTTCAGCCAGTAAAGCACCCCCGCGAAATAATGGTTGAAATATTCCAGCGCCTATATTCCATAAATTACTTTGCGAACCAAATACTTTACTACCGACAGTGTTAGATTTTCCCCAGGAACCATTGATGGTAATTTGTGGATATAAATTAGCAGTAGCCACACCGACTTGTGCATTAGCCGCTTCCCATAATGCTTCGGCCGCTCGTATGTCAGGTCTTTGCCGTACTAAAGCAGAAGGGACACTCAAAGGCAGTGTTGTAGGTAAGTGTAATTCATCCAAATCTAGAGAGGGAATCACACAACGTTGGCTAGGAAAAGCACCGACTAAGATTGCTAAGAGATGGCGAGTTTGTGCCCAACTTTTTTCTAACGGGGGTAAGGTCGCTTTAGTTTGTGCTAATTGTGTTTGTTGCGCAACGACATCAATTTTCGAAACACCTCCCAGATCAAATTGTTTTTTTATAATCACCAATTGTTCAGCTTGTTCACGGATCAATTGTTTAGTAACACAAATTTGTTTATGTAATGAAGCAATAGAAATCGCTGTCGTCACAATATTAGACGTTAAACTTAAATAAGCTGCCCTGAGTTCATAATATTGATATTCTACTTGTGCTTTTAAACCTTGTATTTGTCGACGAATTCCTCCAAAAAAATCAAGTAAATAAGAAGCATTAAGTGAAGCATTGAATAGATTAAAGACTGACGAAGGTATCCCACTGGTCGCTACCGAACTCGTTCCATTAGAGGAACTAAAGAAGCCAGTATTTGATCCGCGTTGTGCGGTCACCTGAGCCCCGATATTAGGATACAAACCGTTACCAATACCTGCGTTTAAATTTTCCTGTGCTTCTTGTAATGTTGCTTTAGCGGCTGTTAAATTAGGGCTATTAGCAATACCTCGACAAATAAGTTTATCGATCTTCGGCGAATGAAATAAACGCCACCATTCTGCAGAAATGGCTTTTGCCTGAATGAATTGTTGTGAGGCGCCGCCATGACCGGGTACATGGACGGTTCTACAAGGCCAAGGAGGTTTTGTATAATGATTTACTTGGGGAGGCTCAGGGGTTTTAAAATCAGGCCCGACTAAGCAAGCACTGAGACTACCCAACATCATGGCAATCATGGCAAATTGATAACAGCTCCTGTAAAAAAACCACATTTAATTATCTGTCCGTTTTTACTCTGTTTATATACACATTTTCTTAATGTACACTTTCATATCATAGACGATATTTTTAGAACTTAGTGGAAATTTACAGCAAATACTGTCTCTTGCTCGCCGAATCAAGCTGATATAAAACTTATCAGTACACATACCACAAACTATGCTTTAATTAGACCCATGGAAACCTACTTCCCTTTGTTTATTAAAAAAAATAGCATGGGTTTCTTTTATTGGAGCTCAATTTATGGTCAAAGATCTAAAAAGAATCGGTTCAGCGAAAAAACGTAAACTGGCTCTATTGTATTTAGTGATCGGCGCTGTAGCGATAGGTTTTGCACCTATTTTTGTCCGATTAAGCGAAGTAGGCCCGATTGCAACAGGATTCTGGCGGGTAGCTATTGCTTTCCCAATTCTAACCCTATTGTCCATTGGCCAAGGCTACACTCGCCCCGATGAAAACCATGCTCCGGTGTTAAAGGATTATCTTTGGTTATTATTTTCGGGTGTTTTATTTGGTGGCGATTTAGCCACATGGCATCTTTCTATTCAATATACAACCATTGCAAATTCCACCTTAATTGCTAACTTTTCACCCGTCATCATTGCCTTATGGGGATGGGTTGTTTTACGTAAACCTCCACAGAAAAAATTGGTGATTGGTTTATTATTAGCCATATTGGGTATTGCTATATTAATTCATCCAAGTATCCATATGGACAAAGATATCCGTATTGGTGATGGATTAGCCTTCATCACTGCATTTTTTTATGCCGGTTATTTATTAGTTCTCAATCGTGCGCGCAAAAAATTTACCGCCTTTGCGAGTATGGCGATCTCAACGTTTGCCAGCATGCTTACCTTGCTTATCATCACAGGCCTGTCTGGAGAGCTTGCCATGCCACAAACAGAAATGGCTTGGATTATTTTATTTGCTTTAGCCTTGTTTGCACATATTTTAGGGCAAGGACTGATTGCTTATGCCTTACCCTATTTACCTGTTACCTTTTCATCCACCGCCTTACTTATCCAACCGATGGTCGCAGCAATGGCAGGTTGGTATTTCTTTTCAGAATATTTAGGGCTCAGCCAAATAATCGGTATCCTAATTGCATTAATAGGAATCTTTTTAGCTAAACAAACCATTTAACCTTCAAACATTTTTCTTAATGTGTGAAAGCACAAAATATTTTATAACTCATAGTAATTGGATTTTTGGCAAGACGCCGTGATAATGAAGCAATCCCCGTGTATGTTATATACACGAGGATTGCGAATTGAGCGGCAACACAGACAAAAATTTAAGTGCGAAGAGTTTATAACAAACTTTTACTCACCATTTCATAAACATCCGAGGAAAGTTTCGGTAAATTAATAAGCCTTTCTAATTGCTCACGCATCAAAGCTTGGCGATCACTATCAAAACGCTTCCATTGTGTGAAAGGTTTTACTAAACGTGCGGCTATCTGGGGATTGATAGGATCGAGATGCTGTATTTGCTCACTTAAAAACAAATAACCTGCACCTGAACGATCATGGAATTGACTGCGATTTTCAGAACAAAAAACACCAATTAACGATCGAATTTTATTGGGATTCTTCCAATCAAAAGCAGGATGTTTAAGTAATTTTTTAACCTGATGCAACGTATCCGGCAATGGCGCGCGGGCTTGTATCGCTAACCATTTACAAACTATTAAAGAATTAGTTGAATTATTTTGATAAAACTCTTTTAAATATCGATCTCGTTGCGACAAATTATGATTGACGATTTCACTTAATGCCACTATTCGATCCGTTAAATTATCAGCCTTTTTGTAATGATCGATACATAGATGATGCACACTTGGATCTTGCAATAACATGAGATAATTCAAACTCATGTTAGCTAGACGACGATTCGTCACTGATTGCTTATCAAATACATAAGGTTTTATGTCATGATAAATTTGATAGGCCTCCGAAAGGTTACTTTCGAGTTTCTTCGCTAACTGAAACCGTAACCAATCTCTTTCTTCATGAATACCATCGATATCAATAATAGGCATTTGTTCAGCTAAAAAGGCTTCACTCGGTAAACTAAGTAGTTCTGCCAATAAATCCTTATTATCCTGCTGTTCATCAGCAAATAAAATTTTATAACCCTTAAGCAACTGATTAACCGCTAGATCTTCTATAGCGCCAGGGAATTGAATACGACCTAATATAATTCTACTCGCTAATTCCTGCGTCGCATCCCAGCGATTAAAACCATCGGTATCCATTTGCATCAAAAAGGCAAGTTCCTCATTAGAAAATTTAGCCTTCAGTTTTACAGGAGCAGAAAAATTTCTCAATAAAGAAGGAATCGGTTTTGCATCAACATTAACAAACTGAAAAACATGCTCAGCTTCTCTCAGCTTTAATGTACATTGTGTTCCCATTGACGTTACATCACCGACTAATTGTAAATCTAAGGGTTTACCATCTGGGCTCAATAAAGCCATCACTAAAGGAATATAAAAAGGTTTTTTAGTCGGTTGGCCAGGCGTAGCAGGACAATGTTGTTTTAGAATTAAATCAAAGGTTTTCTCTTCTGGCGAATAAAGATAATTCACTTGTAACGCAGGCGTTCCTGATTGTTTATACCAACGACGAAATTGCTGGAGATCATAACCACTACCTTTCTCGATGGATTTAACAAAATCTTCGATGGTAACCGCTTGTCCATCATGAGTAGCAAAATAATTGTCCATTCCTTTGCGGAATAACTCTGCACCGACTAAAACCTTCATCATACGGATAATTTCAGCCCCTTTTTCATACACGGTCATGGTATAAAAATTATTGATTTCCATATAAGAATCCGGTTGCACGGGATGGGCTAAGGGACCGGCATCCTCTGCAAACTGCATCGCCCTTAATTGCCTGACGGTATTGATCCTTTCAGTAGCCGGGTTGCCAATCGATTCACTAAATTCTTGTTCACGAAAAACGGTCAACCCTTCTTTGAGACTTAATTGAAACCAATCACGACAGGTAATACGATCACCCGTCCAATTATGGAAATACTCATGACCTACCACTTTAGTAATATAACTATAATCCGTGTCTGTCGCCGAATCGGGGTCGGCCAAAATGGTTTGTGAATTAAAGATATTCAGTCCCTTATTTTCCATTGCCCCCATATTAAAATCATCAATGACCGCAATCATGAATATATCTAAATCATACTCACGACCATAAGCCTGTTCATCCCAATGCATGGCCTTTTTTAAAGAATCCATGGCATGATGGCATTTATCCTTTTCACCTTTTTCTGAAAAAATTTGTAAGCTTATTTTTCGTTGGGATTGAGTGATAAATTCATCTTCTATAAACTCTAGATCGCCGGCAACCAAAGCAAATAAATAGCTTGGCTTTTTAAAAGGATCCTGCCAAGTGATAGAATGCTGATTATTTTCTAAATCTTGCTGCGCAATCTTATTCCCATTAGATAATAAGATCGGGTATTTTGTTTTGTCAGCAATAATAGTCGTCGTGTAGCGCGCTAAAACATCAGGTCTATCTAAAAAATAAGTAATGCGCCGAAAACCTTCGGCCTCACATTGTGTACAAAAAATTCCTCGTGAAACATACAATCCACTTAAGGCAGTATTTTCTTTAGGCTTAATTTTATTTTCAATCTCAAGGCTAAACTGATCAGGTACATCGAAAAGGGTTAATTCATCATCCTGTAGCTGATATTCATCGGTGGATAAAGGTTTGCCATCAAGTTTAATAAAAATTAATTCACAATTCTCACCCTGCAAAACCAAGGGTTCATTTTTATTTTCCAATTTAGGGTCACGAAGCACTGTCAAACGTGAATTAACCTGCGTCAAATCTTCATCGAGTTTAAAAGTTAACTCAACGGTATTGATTAGAAAAGGGGGTGGTGTATAGTCTTTAAGAAAGGTAGTTTTTACTTTAGTCATTTTATTACCTATTATTCGGTGTGAAGATCAGGCTCTTTTTTCATAGTGATGATGGCCGGAAGTATGAGACTTAACAACAATAATGAGCCGCCGATAATTGTGGTTTTTGCCAATACTTCGTGATTAATTAACACGCCAAATAAACTAGCAAATACTGGTTCCAAAGCAAATATCAAAGCCGCTTTAGGAGCGCTAGTAAATTTTTGATATTTATTCTGTAAATAATACGCCAAACTGGTTGCAAATACAGCACAAAACAAGATGCCAATTAAGGCATGTGCCTGTAAAGCCGTACTAAAAGAATGACCTTTAGTAAATAAAAATACAAAAGGCACCGTAAACAACAGTTGGTAAAAGGCTAATAATTGATAATCCCCTATCAATTGATTAATGCGTTGCAGATAAGTAATTTGCAACGAAAAGCAAATAGCGCCTAAAAAAACCCATAACTCACCATGACCGATATAAAGATGCTTTATATCCATTAAGACATAAAGCCCAATGAATCCTATGCCTGCACAGAATAAATCCAAACGACTCGGCTTTTCTAATTTAAACAAAGGCGCTAAAAAAGGAACTAAAATAACACTCGCACCGGTAATAAAGGCCGCTCGTGCAGAATGAACGGTTTGCAAGCCAATGGTTTGACAAAGATAAGCTCCTGCATTCAAAACACCAATGATTAAGCTACTACGCAAAATCGTTTGTGTGGTATTGCGGAATAAAATCCATACGCTCGGTAGCAAAACCAATGTCGCTAAAGCAAAACGCAAACTGACAAATACAAACGGATCAACTTCAATCAATGCATTACGAGTCAGTGGAAAGGTAGCCCCCCACATCAAGGTGGCTAAAATTAGATAAAGATTGGCTTTACTAGATAATTTCATAAAATATAGAGTATAGTCACTCCGATCCCTTAGCAACAGGAGAATTTACGGTGTCTATTCGAGTTCTTGTTAACGGTGCTGCGGGCCGTATGGGGCAAACCACGGTTAAATTTATTCATACCGATAAAACCCTAGAGTTGGTAGGAGAAACACACACTAAAGATGATCTAAAAAATTTAATACTCACTACCAAAGCCGATATTGTTATTGATTTCACTAATGCCGCCGTTGTCTATGAGAACACCAAAAATATTATCCTAGCTGGAGCTCGCCCAATTATTGGAACCAGTGGCTTACTCCCTGAACAAATAAAGGAATTGCAACAACTTTGTGCTGAAAGAGATTTAGGTGGAATCATTGCACCCAATTTTTGTATTGGCGCCTTATTAATGATGCGTTTTGCCGAACAGGCTGCAAAGTACTTTGCTGAATGTGAAATCATCGAAACGCATCATGAAAATAAATTAGATGCCCCTTCGGGAACGGCGATAAAAACGGCAGAACTAATTAATTCTGCTAGAAAAAACCCGCCTAGTATCAAAAAAGTGCATGAAACCTTAAATGGTGCACGCGGAGCCACTAAGGATCAAATCCCCATTCACTCCTTACGCCTCCCCGGATTTTTAGCCAAACAAGATATACTCTTTGGTCATCTCGGTGGGAATCTTATTATTGCTCATGAAACAATAGACCGTAACGCCTATATGCCCGGCGTACTATTGGCTTGCAAAAAAGTGATGTCGTTAAAAAAATTAGTTTATGGCTTAGAAACATTTTTATAAAAATTTACGCACACTCTAGCTTATACGGAACTCTAATGGCCGATTTTAAACAATTACATATAGAACTCATAAGACAATTAAATCAAAATCAATGTCAAATTGATGACATTACTAGCAAAAAATTAATTGAATATGTCTTGCTATTACACAAATGGAATCAGGTACATAATTTAACCAGTATTCGCGAGCCTCTACAAATGCTTTCCAAACATATCCTTGATAGTCTCGCTATAAGCCCCTATTTACAAGGTCCACGCATCCTTGATGTCGGTACCGGAGCAGGTTTACCTGGCCTTCCATTAGCACTTACGCATCCGCAATATCGTTTTGCTTTATTAGATAGTAATGGAAAAAAAACCCGCTTCTTAACGCATGTCATACAAACATTAATGATAAATAACGTCGATATCATTTCTTCACGCGTTGAAAACTATTATTCCGAAAATTGCTTTAATTGCATTGTCAGTCGTGCTTTTAGTCAATTAAATGAATTTCTGTTTAAAACAAAACATTTATGTTGTAAAAATGGAATTTTTTTAGCAATGAAAGGGCAATATCCGACGGAAGAAATTAATGCACTGGATGAAAATTTCAAACTTATTGATAGCAAATCTTTACACATTGCTGGCCTTGATGAAAAAAGGCATGTTTTAATCATTGGTTTAAATCATTAACAACAATAATATTTCTTTAATAATTTCTTGTTAGTTAACTAAAGATTAATTATTCTATAATTAATTATCTTAAAGATTCACACTTTAATCCCAAGGTTAATAAAATGTTACGCTATGATGAAACTATGCCTTTAATTCCTGAACAACATTCACCTAATTTTTTTCAAAAAACACCAGCTAAAAACTTAACCTATACAATTTTTTTAAGGGTCATAAGTATTATTTTTGCATCGGCAGTCAGTGTCATTACTTATTACAAACCAGCCTCTGAAGCAGGCGCTTCTGTAGCCAACTGGTTAAAAGAGCTCGCCATGATAAGTGGTCTGATTACCAATTTACTTTTTAATGTACAAGGCTATCGAACACTTTTACAGCAATTCCCTAGTCTATTAAGAAGGCCTTGGAAACTTTCAGCCGCTCTCTTTTTTTCAATAATGTGTGTCGCACCCAATTTATTTATGAATATTGTTGACGAAGAAGGCAATTATATCGATGAACCCTATATGATATTACAGATCACTTCTGCTTTTCTTAATATCGGCGTTAATGTAGTAGGAACCGTGGAATTAATTAATAACATTTCCTCTTTATTAAAAAATAAAACCGATTTAAAAAAAGAAAAACTTATCGAAGAAATTAATTCTATTATTGAAGAATTTGCGTATAAACAACCATTACAGCCAAACGAGCCGTTAACTCAAGAATTAGAAAAAGAATTAAGCGCTGAACTCATTGCAAATCATGACTTAACTGTGCCACAAAAAATTCGCTATTATTCGCTTAACACTGTTCTGGGTTTATTCAGCATTCCACAATTTAGTGCTTATCTATTAATTAGTTATTTTGGCATGCGCGATCTAGCCGTGAAAAAGCTTGATGCTTCAAGTGCTATCAGCGCACTATTAGGTTTAATCGCTGCCATTGGTAATGGTATACCCGGCGCAGGATTCTCAATTAAGGGTGTCAATTCCACCAGTAAAAAACTTATGTCTTTAGAAAGGCCTTCTTTAATAGCGATGCTTTTCGTATTACCCGCTTTACTCTCCGGTTTTACTACACACAAAGCCATGGCAGACAGTTTAAAAGAATTAGGTTATTCCGAAGGTAATATTGCTGAAACATTGAAGTGGACAGCCAATCTAGGTGCTGCATTAATTTATAATTTACCGCAAATGCTCAATTTAGCAGATAGTCTGACTGCAGTCCCCGCAGATAATAAGCAATTTAATGATTTAAAGAAACATCTTAAAGATCAAGTTAAAAATTTAGATGCTCCCAATATAGATAATTTTAAAAATGGATTAAGAAATAATGTAATGAGCTTTTTTAGCAATTATCAGCCTGCTGAAAATGATAATATCGACGGCGGTCTAACATTACATAGCATCAATCGCTCTTCAGTATAAAAACTACAGCAAGATTAATCGCTAAATGCTAGCTGAGTAAGGTATAAGCTGTTAGAATCTTGCCTCTTCAAGTCTATGCGCCCGTAGCTCAGCTGGATAGAGTACCAGGCTTCGAACTTGGGTGTCGGGGGTTCGAGTCCCTCCGGGCGCGCCAGTAAAAATCAAATATTTACACCCTTTTCAAACTAATATAAAAAAACTCCACTGAAAATAATAGGTAGCGTTATATAAACTGCTAAGGAAGTTGCTGATGCAAGAAAAAAATTTTTTTATACTATTATAATCTTAAAAAAACCTAATCTATCGCCGAAAAAACGGAGCATTGGTTGTTGGGTCAGGCGAGACTGTCTCGTCTTCTGAATCGATGTAGGTACTTGTTCGTTTTAAAAGTATTTCCAGCGTTTTTTTAATCTCAGCTTGTTCTGCTTTAATTTCAGTTTGTTCTGCTTTAATTTCGGCTTGTTCTGCTCTTATCTCTGCATTATCTGCTTTCATCTGAAGAGACCATTGATTAAGCTCTTCTCTAAATATTATGAGGTCTTGTTCGAGCTTCTCTCTTAACTTAGCAAGATCTAATTCCCAAGACGGAATACATTGTTTTAAGATGACTAAACCGTGATTCAATTTATCGAATGAAATTTCAACTAATTGTTGAAACTCTTGAAACAATTCTGTTTTTATTTGACTGATAATTTCATCTCCACCTGACTTATCGGGATGAAATAATAAACTACTATGTCGAAAGAAATAGGTAAATCGGTTTTGTAAATGATCCGACCAGTTTAACATTTCTTTATAGTGAACTCGTTGATGTCTCGCTTCACCGACTAATCTTTCATAATTAGACAACAGTGGCTCAATCAATCCTTCTAAACTCTGTAAGCTGTGCTGTAAAAATAATTGTATTGCTTCATAGGCGGGTGGATTTTCATTTAACATCTTCTCTATGGCATATTGTTTAAGTGCCAACCATTCATTAATTGAACTCATTGAACAATTCAGATCAGCGCCTAAATAGGGACTAATGACTCTCTCAACCACCGGCGGACTAACAGAAACTAAGTCTTGACAAGGATTTTCTTCAATGGCTTTAACAGGTTGGCACCAATGCTGAAAATAATTTCTCATTACCTTTCCAAGTTCTGAATATTCATCTTCTAATTTTCGTTGTACGGACGCTCGATCACAACCTTCAGGCAATTCCTTTAAATGGCGATCCAATAACCTTAAAAAAAACCGTTGTCTTTTTTCTTCATGTTGAGCCAATAGAAGGTCAAAGTTTTTATTCATCCACTTAACATTTCCTATGTGACCTTCAAGACGTTGTTCTAAGGCTGAATGATCCCGTTTTAATTCACGCATAAATAAGTTCACAAGACGTTGTTCAGGTTCATACAATATCAAACGCCGTTCGGAGAGTGGATTCTCCTGATGAATTCGCTGAAAGGAAAGACAACGCTGATAATAAGAATAAGTGACTATCCGGCTATTAATGTCGGTAAATAAACGTAATAGCCAGCGTCGCCAAAAAGGTTTTTGCCAATACGAAGCAATTTGTTGTTGTAACTCATCCGGTGTTTTCCTACAGAGTCTTAAATTCTCTAAATCCTCTTGCTCGCGTAGCCATAAAGGATTGTCTTTGCTGAGTTGCGGGAAGATTTCAATAAAACCTCCCCATTTTACGCCCCACCACCAGGACATCCCTTCAAAGGGTTTACAAGCAAGTTGTCTACCTAAGTCTTCGATTAACATCACCAGCACCCTCCTCCACTAACCTTTGCCTTAGCGGCGAAAAAACGAAACATTTGTTTTTGTTGTTTGATCGACCATTTCCTTTTCTGAAACAGCATAGCGGCTCGTTCGTTTCAACAATATCTCTAGTGTTTTTTTAATCTCCGCACTTTCTGCTTTAATCTCCGCATTTTCTGCTTTAATTTCTGCATTCTCTGCTTTAATCTCTGCATTTTCTGCTTCAAGTTTATGCTGTTTTGCTTTCATGTCAGCTAATTTTATTTCTGTATCAGTTTGTTTTATTTTCAATTCTGCATTTTCTGTTTTTAATTCTTCTTGTTCTTTTTCACGATGTTTGATTTGCTCTGTTTGATCTTGGATTGTTTTATCTTGTTGCTCAAGGAGCTGATCTTTACTGGCCTCTAACTGGCAATCAAATTCATCCACCAACTTTATCGCCTTATCATGTAAGGAAGAGACATTAAACATACCTCTTAAGGCACTGACTGACTTTCCTTTCATTTTGTGCATAATCTTTTGAACTTCAGAGAATGCAGCATAGGTGAGGCCGAGAGGATCCTGATTAATCACCTTGAGGCTTTCATCTAAATCTTTATAGATTTGCGCACATTCCTTATCTCTTGCTTCGGATGGATTTTGTAGACCTAACATCTTATTCCAGGTGGTTAATGCTTCATAAGCGATAGACATTAACAGCGAAGGCTTATCCTTTTTCACTAAATGTAAGCTGTACTTGTCCAAATGATTCTTTAAGTTTGTAAAGACTTGGAGTAAACCTGAATAATTCTTCAAACGCTCGGATGTGAGTGCTATTAATCGTGAATCTCGACGAATATAATCAACCACGAAATTTTTTAATTCTCCCGGACTTTGAAAGACCTTTATTAAGAAGGGTTCTTCTTCATCCTTAGGAAATTCAAATAAGTCTGCCTTAGCCCCTAATAAATATCTTAATGTATTAAGATTTTCGTTCTGTAAAGCCTTCTTTAACAAAACATAACCAATGGTTTTACTTTCATCGGCAACGCGTAATTGCAGCAGATCCGATTCCTCCAATTGATTCTCACGTCGAAGATGATCCAATATCAGTCTTTTTATATCCCTTGAACCTTGCAGCGCTTTAACTAAAAAGGGTTCTTCTTCATCTTTAGGAAATTCAAATAAATTAGCGTCCGCCTTTAATAGGGTTTGTATGACTTTTTGGTTATTAGTTTCTAAGGCCTTCTCCAGCAAAATAGAGCCGGTGGTTTTGGTTCCATTAGACGGTAATGTATCTATATGCAATTGAATAAGAGAAGGAGATTCTTTATTAATCAGATAATGATAGTCCTGATAGATGGGATGTAGGACATCGATATAATTTCCATCGGTAATAGCCGGAGAGGCTTGACTCCTCAACAAGAAGTCAAATTGGTTTTCTAATTGCGCTTGTTGTTGTGTATTTTGAGTGTTACGGTTAAGTGTTTCTAGCGCTGTAATAGCGAGTTGAAATAACTTCTCTTGCGACAAATGTTTTCCTTTGAATCGCTCTAAGCCCGATTGAGATAAACGTTGTTTTAAAGGTTGATAGGCCTTTAGTAATTCAGAATCGGTGGGTTCTGATAATGTGATTTCAATCTTATAATTCTTATCTAATAGATCAACCAAGGCGGTATAAGCGTTCGCATCCAACACACTGTTACCTAAATTCAACGATTGAAGCGTAGGATGTCGTTCTAAGATTTGGCAAAGTGCTTTCCAAGAAGACGGATTAGCTTCAGTAATATGGAGATGTAAGTGTTCTAATTTAGAATTCGCTAAAAAAGGGATTAAAGCCATTTGCTGTTTCGATAGCGAAAAAGGACTTATAGTTAATTCTTTCAAGCCAGAAATCTGGGCTAATGAATTAAGTAATCGACTGTAAGACTCCTGAGTAGCCTCCATATCAACCTGATGGTTGAGATAGAAAAATAGCTGATCCAATTCGATTGAGCTCCAAGCTTGTGTTAATAAAGAAATGAACTCTTTTTGCAATGCCTCGAGTGGCGTCTCTTCCTGTGGATGCCAATACACTTCCTGTAAATGCCCAAAATTCATCGGCGCATTCAAGCTATGGGGAGAGCCCATTTGACTAATGGTAAAATCTCCATAGTTATCCTGCCAACGACGTGGAACGTGTTGAATGACCGGTCCCGAATGATGTTTCTTTCGAGGTGCATCGGGAATCATTTGAATATCTTTTAAGCGAATGCGTAAAGGAAGGTTAAATTGTTTGATACTTCTTTCAAGCTCCCGAATATTTTCAGAAGAAAATTCAGAACTTTTTAATTCAAAAAAACCATTCTCAGAAAAATTTTTTAATGCAGAAGGAAAAGGCATAATTAACTCCTTTTATTGTTGTTTCCTATTAATAAGTCTAAGCGATATTTTTTTTCTTGACTAGAGCAGATTAATGATTTTTTAACCAAAAAATCTATTTTTTATTTTTATTTTCAATAAATAATTTAATAATTTGCACATCTTTTTCAGTAAATGGTTTGTTAAGAATATAGTCAAAACCAACCAATTCGCATTTTTTTTTAATTTCATCTATTGCATGTGCTGTTAACGCAAATAAAGGAATCCGAGATTTATTCTGTTGCTTCTCCCATTGACGATATTCCTTAGCAACATCACTTCCTGCTAAACCAGGAAGACCAATATCTAATAATGCCCAATGAAAATATTGAGTCTGCAAGACATGTAGAGCAGTTTTACCATCTGTTACAGTAATGACCTCATAACCTAAATTAACAAGTATTTTTTTAACGACATGCAAAGCTAAGCTATTATCTTCAGCTACCAGCACAGATTCCGTTTGCTTAACTATTTTAGTAGATAGTGGTTGCTGTGCTGTTGAATGTTCTTCAGCCAAAGAAAATTTAAATATTGATGTAAAACAGCTTCCTTTTCCTTCTTCACTCGAAACTTTTATTTCTCCATCTAAAAGTTCCACCGCTGTTTTAACTAAAAACAAACCAATTCCATAACCGGCATATTCAGCTTCATAAGTGGGGTGAACTCGATAAAAACGATCAAATATTTTATCGAGTTTATCTTGCGGCATGCCAATACCTGTATCACTGATAAGTATTGCTATTGTAGCCTTGCCTTCTTCTATAGTTAACAAATTAATTTCTAAGTTAACTTTTCCTTTTTTAGTAAATTTTATGGCATTAGCAAGAAGATTAAGTACAAGTCTTTTTAATTTATTTCGATCCGTAATAATAAGTGGCAAATGCGAATCCAACTTGACCTGAAACTCTAACCCTTTAGTAACTATGGTGGGTTGCATTAATGTTTGTAATTCTTCTGCAAATTGCTGTAAATGAAAGGTATCTTTTGCTACAGCTTCAAAGCGATGCTCAGCTGCAGTGATTTCTAATACTAAGTTAATTAATTCTAAAAGTTGCTCTCCTGCACCTTGTATCCATTGACCATATTGTCTATCTTGGGCATCGGTCCCATCAACGGCTTGCAAACTAGAAAGGCCTATAATCCCTGATAGTGGCGTCCGGAGATCATGTGCCATGTTCATGATAAATTGTTGCTTAGCATTTTCAGCTTGCTTCTTTTCAGTAATATTGATCGATAATCCTAGTACTCCAATTAATTGATTATTTAGAATAACAGGTTTTCTTATAGTTGAAAAAAAGGTTCCATTATAAAATTCCTCCGTAATAGTCTCCTGTTTACTTGATAAAACTTCCTGAATGGCGCTCCAGCGACACTCATCCCAATGACTTATATGTATTCCTATCACTTCTTGTAAGGAATTTATATTTACATAATTCAATAAATTTTCGTTAGCCCAACAAATATAACCTTCAGTGTTGACTAAAAAAATATTAATAGGTAATTCAGTAATTAAAAATTGATTTAAGGTTTGTTGTGATGCCTTATATATTGCTTCTAAATTGTTTATTATCATGAGTAACTTCTTCTTCTGTTTTTTTATCCAAATAAAACAAACTATTTTTTATATTTTTATTTCTAAAACGATAAGATATAAAATTCAGTGGTTTACCTATCCTTTTTTTATAGATATAACTTATTCCTTCGTTGCATTTACCAGGATAAGTTATTAAATCAAAATTAAGTGATATAAACTTTAAAATGATAGTACTTTCTTCAAAAAAGTAATTTTTAGCGGCCTGTCGACAGGCTTCTAAAGTTATCTTTTGTCTATTTTTCAATTTATTATATTGTTCTTCACCAAATTTATCGGAATACCTATCGACTATTTTTTTAAAAAAAGAATCATCTTTATAATAAAATTCAGTTTTGTTTAAACATTCAGTAAATGAATCGCCTTTAGTTTGATCAGAATCTTCGATCAAGTCTTTCCACTTAATTAACTGCACCTCAATTGAAGATAAGTTTGTTAAAGAAGTTTGATTAGATTGAATCCAATTTTCACCCATTTTTTCTGCTTCTTTTCCGGAAGCTTTTAAAGATAAACCAGGATTTTCAAGCTGAATATAATGGCGATGTAAATAATCTGTAATAACAAAAATAACCTTCTTTATATTAGTATGTTTTTTTATTTCATTCGTAAAAGAATATAATTTTTCCTCAGTTTGATGGGTTTGATTCATACTAATTCCCATAAGAACACAATGGGCATTTTTAACTATCTTAACATCACCTTGAAATTTTGCTATTTTTACTTTCTTAAATGTCAAAACTTGAACCTTTTTATTTTTTTATTAGATTAAACGACTTATAATAACATATTTAATAATAAATTTTATAATCAGTTTCCCATTAAATAATTATTATCTGGAGCTCTAACTAAGATTAATTAATGTAAAAAAGACTTACTATTATTTGTAACTTCTTTTAAAAAGAAAATGTTCGACTGACTAAATTCAGCTTAACTGGAAGAATTATTTAAAAAATCATTGAATTTATTTATTCAAAAAGTTTTACTCACTTCATAGATTTGAATTATTTTGAATTGCTAGTTTTTTATTTTTACTTAGACATTTAACAGATCCAATAAATTTTATAATCATCAATGAGATTTATAGGAAACCGTTACCTTGCACTCCTTTTTGCTGTGTAATATCAAGAGAAACTCCAATAACCCCTCGAATCCTTTTCTTATCTATTTTTTCTTTTATAGAAGTTCTATTTGTCAAATAAATCCTTTGATCAATGCCAATTTCTTCTAAAACCTCTTCGTTTTCTTCTCTTAGAACCTTTTCACACGCTCTCCATTTATCTTCTCCCCAATAGGAAACATGTCTGCCAAAAAGACTATCTTCACTTTCATTCAAAGTCATAATCATTCGAGAATTCCCCCAAATCAAATAACCATCTTGATTAAGGATAAAAATATTTATGGGTAAATAATCTATTCCGGGCATTTTTGCTATTATACTTCTAGACAATACTTGGAAATTACATGAAGTATCAAATTTCGACTGATTATTAATATCATTAGTGATTGTCACTGCCGCCATCTTAGGCACTTCGAGTTTTTTAGTAATATTCGCGCGATGGTATTTAATAGTGCGTGGTGACAAACCTAATATACGGGCCGTTTCTTTGATTTCTTTTCCTTTACTAGCTAAATAAAGACACCTCTTTTCTTGTGGTGTTAACCGACGATCCAGCGTAGATAAATTTTTATGTTATGTGTCATAAAGTAGCAATTCCATTTGCTCTATTCGCTTATTAGGTGACAAACTATCTAAATATTCTAGAAAGGTTTTCGCTAACTCTCTTTTAAATTGTCTTTCTTGGTCATACAGTTTGTTTAGAACATTGAAAGAATTTATATTATTTTTAACTATAAAAAATTGATAATGCAAAATTAAAAAAATTATCTATTAATTAATGATTTATTTATCTAGAAACTTTTGGATAACATGAATATCTTTTTCGGTAAAGGGTTTATTAAGCACATAATCAAACCCAACCTCTTTACAATTGTCCATAATATTTTTTTCCATGTGAGCAGTTAAGGAAAAAATAGGAAGATGTGATTTTTTATTTTTTTGTTCCCATTGACGATAGCGCCGTACGATTTCAGTTCCGTCCAAATCAGGCAAACCAATATCTAATAATGCCCAATGGAAATCTTGTGTTTTCAAGGCCTTTAAAGCTGCTTTGCCATTTGTTACTGTTATTACCTCATAACCTAGATTAAAAAGTAATTTTTTGGCCACATGCAAAGCTAAGGTATTATCTTCAGCAACCAAGACATTTTGCGATTGTTTATCGATATTAGGTTTTGATAAGGATTGCTGTGATTTTTCAGGCATTACTTCTTCCGCCAAAGGAAAATTAAAGGTTACTGTAAAACAACTGCCTTTTCCTTCTTTGCTCGAGACCTTTATTTCTCCATCTAAAAGCTCGATCGCTTTTTTGACTAAAAATAAACCAATCCCATATCCTTTATATTCTCCCTGATAAGAAGGATGAGCACGATAGAATCGATCAAATATTTTATCAAGTTTATCTGCTGCAATGCCAATCCCTGTATCAGTAATAATTATTGCTATTTTTGCTTTATCATTTTTTACTGTTAAAGTATTTATTTGCAAATCAATCCTACCGTGTTTAGTAAACTTGACGGCATTGGAAAGAAGATTAAGAATAATTCGTTTCAATTTAATCCGATCAGCAATAACTCGAGGCAAATGACTATCCAGCTTTAGTTCCAACTTCAGCCGTTTATCAATTATCGCCGGCTTCATCAATGCTTGTAGCTCTTTTGCAAATTGCTGAAAATCAATAGTATCTCTTGCTAAGCTTTTTATATGATGTTCAGCCGCAGTTACTTCTAACACTGAGTTAAGCAATTCTAGAAGCTGTTCTCCTGCATCTTCTATCCATTGGCTACATAATCTATCCTCTGCGTTAGTTCCTTCTTTAGATTGAATATTGGAAAGAGCAATAATACCCGATAATGGAGTTCTTAAATCGTGTGCCATGTTCATAAGAAACTCTTGCTTTGCAATTTGCGCTTGTTTTTGCTCTGTAATGTCAAGTGAAATCCCAATAACTCCTTGAATTAAATTATTATTTAATTCTTCTTTAACTGGAATTCTATTTGTCAAATAAATTTTTTGATCAACACCTACTTCTTCTACAATTTGTTCATTTCCATCTTTCAGAACTTTTTGGCAAGCTTTCCATTTATCTTCTCCCCAATATGAAATATGTTTTCCGATAAAACTAGCTTGAGTTTCATTTAAAGTCTTAATCATACGAGAATTTCCCCAAACTAGATATCCCTCGCTATCGAGGATAAAAATATTTATGGGTAAATAATCAATTAGAAGCTTTTGAAGAATGGAGAAAGATGAATCAAGCAAAATAGATTTATATTTCATAGCTTATGACCTTTATCTGAATTTTTTTGGCAATTTTTCTCATATAATTCAATAATAAATTCTTTACGTTCTATTTTTTCTAATTTATCTAGTTGTAATATAATGTTTTTTTTTAAATTATAAGATTGGTCATTCTTACAGCTCCCTGCTTGAAAAAAAAAACTACCTGAGTCTTTTAAAGTTTTCAAATTTGCGCCAAAATTTGGATATTGGATTTTATATTCAACCCATGGTAAGGGATTATCTTTTCCAAAATATTTTCTATGTATATAACGTAATGCTGCATTTCCAGCTCCAGGGTAAAGCTGGTGAGTAAAACTATAATGCACCAGTTTGAAAATAACACTCGATTCTTCTAATAGATAATCACGAGCTGCTTTCTGGCATTTTTCTGCTAAAAGTTTATCATTATTTGGATTATATCGCTTAGATAATTTTTCTGAATATTTTTCCGAAAGTTTTTTAACATGATTATAAAAACATTTATCATTTATATAATCATTTTCTACTATAGCTAAATATTCAGAAAAAGGTCTATCTTCTTTACAAACCTGAGTTTCAAGTATTTCTTTCCAAGAAAGAAGGTTAATAGGCATTTTAAGCTTGTTTATTAAAGTTTTTTGGCGTTCAACCCATAGATTACCTAATTGAATCGCAGCTAAATCGATTTCATCCAAACATTTGAAATTGGTATCTAAGCGGAAATAATGACGTTTTAAATACCCTGTTTCTATAATAGTCACTTTATGACAATTACCTGCTTCAAATTCAGAGTTTAGTTTTAAGCAAAAAGCTTCAAAAGCCTCATTTTGCTGATACATTTGGTCAATGCTGATTATAGTTACTATAGAAGCAGATTTACCGTCAGCGCTATGAAGATGTTTTTTTAGTTTTATAACTGGCAGCATAAATTATCCCTTTATTGTTTTTAATTTTTAAAAATTAATTCAACTTGCTATATTATCTTTAAAACACCAAAAATTTAGAAGTAATAGAAAAAGAATACAGTTTAAGAAACTATTGAATTTTCAGATTAGCTCGACGTTCTAAAAACAATTGCCCTACTATTAAATGTACAACATGAAACAATAAAAATAAATAGTTTAGTATAAAAATTTTGTTTCATGGTAAAGTAATAATTTTAATTTATTCTTTATTTTTGTATTTCTAGGGCCCGGTTGAATTACTAGCAATACTTGAATAGTTGAAACGACCGTCCTTAATCTATTATATCCCAAGAAGTATTTTTTATTTATTTCAATTTTATTTGGTGATTCTTTATTAAAATACTAATAATTCAAAGTATTCAGCATGGAAAATTTTCATCGCCGGTTATTGCATTGTTGATTTTCCTGCTGGTTCGAATCTCTCGGAGTAACCACAAATCTCGATAGCTTTATGCTCTAATCAGCTATTGTGTAATCCAAAAACGACGGCAACTTGATCCTTGAAATGGATGGTTTGCTGCTGATAGGTTTGCGATACACTGTTAGCGACGTTTTCAGCGCGTAGAAACATTACCGGGAGCGGGGATGACTCATTATCTGCTTGGTAATGAATACTATAAATGGGTCCCAGTTTAACCTTAAAACCATTAGCTAATGATCGAGCCAGTAACAAGGCATTCTGGATGGCCTTTTGACGGACTTGCTCATGATAGCTATCAGGGTTTGCTACGCCTAATTTTATCTCTCTAATTTCATTCAAACCCAATTTGAGTGCACCATCCAATATTTCATTTAGCTTGCCTATCTCACGGAGTGTGACTTGAACGTGTCGTATCGCTCGAAATCCTTTAAGTTTCGATGCGCCCTGCTGATAATCATACTCGGGCTGCGTGCTCAAATTAGCCGCATTAATATCTTTTGGGCCAATACCTTTCTTTCGTAAAAAGTCAAAATATTGCGCTACTCGATCATCAACCTTACGTTTCGCCTCAACTGCATCTTTAGCCAGATAACTTACTTCAATGTTAATTGTTGCGAGGTCGGGCGTTGCATCAATACTAGCAGTACCTATCGTGCTTAAATAGGGACCGGCAGGTGTTTCAACCGCATTAGCAGATATGCAAGTGAACGAAGCTAATCCTATGATTAAAGCTAAAATCGCTGTTTGCAATTTCATCTTGTCTCTCCGATGTGACTAAATAGATTTTAACTAAAAGGTTCAGAAACCTCTCAGCATAATAACAATTTGATCTAAAAGTGAAAAGTTTCAATAGAGTATAATGGGTTTAACTTAAGCCCAAGCGTTCGAACGCTTGGATAGAAACCTGTTTTATAGGCTTATTCTGCGTTTACTCGCACTCACTAAAAATTGCTTTTCTTCTTCATTTTTTTGGTTTTGGGATTCTGATTCAAATATAAAAAAACTTAAGTGTGTATCTCTAGAGACAGCACTTTCTGTAAGCTTGGGAGAGGCGGAATCATCTTTTATTACGGAAAAGATTCCTGGTTTAGTATATAAATCGGAGAAGCTTTGACTTCTCCGTAAAGCATCCAACGGATTAGAAGCCATTGGGACTCTCGGTCTATTGGCATCAATCACCGTATTTTGATTTTTTTGTTCTCGCATTTGAGATTGTTTAGCGAGAAAGACGTTAGGGTTTAAGGCTTCATTCTCATTTATTCGGATCGTTATTTTCTTAATAGCATCCAATAAATTTTCGAGTTTAAGGCTAATCTCTCGTTCATTTAACTCATTCATCGAGCTTCTTTTATTTTTAGTAATTGAAATTTTACAGTTAAGAAAGGCCTTTTTTTTATTTTTACGATAAATAAGAAACTCGTTTAAATATTCAGAGGCCTGCGTATGCATATCCTCATACTCATGTTTTCTATTTATAGGTAAATTCCATATTTTATAATATTCTGCATTGATGATTTCTGACTTTAAAATACCCGTAATATCAAAAATTTGTAATACACACAAACAATAATCATGAGTTTCGGTCAAGTTACCTAGAATGGGTTTAGACTGGTGTTTGATCTGATTGTTAAGCTCATAGTCAGCACGAGAAAAATCCATTTGACCATGTCTATTCAACATTTTCTGAATTAAAGGGACATAGTGTTTTTTATAAAACTGTAGTTTATTTTTTATTCTAATTAAAAAAATATCCAATAAATTAACATACAATAATAAAAGTGAATGTAAGTAATTTTCTGGAATTTTATTGATTAAATTAACCAAATATTTTTCTTGTTTATTCAGTAAATCCTTATTTAATAAGCCTTTAATGGGATCTAATGCTATATATTTAACCATTTCATTAATAATGATTTGCTCCTTTTTATTCAACAAATTTTCTTGTTTGAAGGGTTTAAGAAGCTGAATAATTGAAAATTTTTGAAGCAATTTTAGCTTGATATTGATCGATAACCGAAGATTGCAGTTACTGTATCGATTCATGTTTTTTCTTGGATAAAGTAGGTTCTTCAGTATGTTTTAATGGTGGGCGTGGAAATTGTTGAGCAATCTGTCGTGTTTTTTTGGATAGCGATGCTGACAAGACTTGTGTTAATAACTGACGAGTGTGTACAAGCCTTTCAATCTTTTCTTGCTCGGAAAGCAAACGTCCGGTTTGCACAGATTGATCCAAAGCTTCTAAATTAATGTGAATAATACATGTCTTACATTTTTCTAGCATCTCCAAAATCATGGTCGAAAGGATTTTTTCTGAATCAGTCATAACGACACCATCATACCTAAAAAAAATTTTTTTAATCAGCGGATGATAACGCTTATAATGATCAATTATATATATTCTATCTTTAATATCGGCAGTTAAAGCAAAATCTAAAAGATTATTCATGAAAACGATGAAATCGCGCCGAAGTGTAGTTTGCAAATGATTTTGCTGCTGAAATTTAAAAAAGGATGTTTTGATATTATTTAACACTTGTAGCTTATTATTATTTTTATCATCCAACCTTTCTGCCTCAAAATACTGTGTCACACTATCTATTATTCTTAAAGGAGAAGGTAATAAAAAACTAGCAGAATGTTCAGTTAAATCATCTAACAGCAAACTTTCCAAACTCTGTTTTTCTAAAATTAGCAATACATCGATGATTAAAAAAAAATTTTTAGATTGACTATGACTTGTCCAAAATAACATTGCGCCTAAGCAATACATCTGAATCTGTTCAAATAAAAAAGACTTTGGAACTCTCGCTAAAATTTTATTGAGAATCTTAAAAAAAATAACTCGAAGATTTTCAAGTCTTGAAAATACGCTCACCAAACCAAATGCATCGCGGAGGTTAATTGGATAATAAGGAATTATACGATCCAGTATCAAAAAAATCTTTTTACAGATTATTTCATGGTTTTTTGTATCATCTAACTGAGAAAGAAGTGCTTGTATTTTCACCAATAATACTGCAGGGATAAACATATGCTGATCTAATTTTATTCTTTCCTGTCGTTTGCCATCTTTTTGATAAGATAAGTTTAAAATTTTTCTAAATATTTATTAACTGTTCCCTGATAAATAAGCTTATTTCTATTTCATCGGTACATTTATAACCACTATTTTTTTTGTATATTTCAAAAAATCTTTTCAGCACGCCAATTTGTACAAACATCGGCTCAGTTAATCTTTTATTTTCGCAAAATAATGCAAAACCACTTTCTGCTGCGGCAATTTCCAATTGTTCTAAAGAATTATAATCCAGAGGTTGTTTTTTTTGATAATTTTGCTTAAACATAATTTCAAAGGAGCAATGTGAGGTAGAATATCCATTTGCGTTACATATTAATTGATTTACAAATTATTTAAAATAGGCTAGTCTAGCTTGAATTTTTTAACAAATTTCTTTATAAAATAATACATCTAACTATAGAATAGATAATGGAAAACTTATGTGTACGGATATACAAAAAAAATCAAACTTCAGCAACTATTTTCTCCTAAAAAAACCAGCGGTCTTTTTAAGCAAAAAAATGAAATGAACAAAACTACTCATTTTCTCATTAAACGTGGCCTTTCTTCTCTCAGAACTTTTTAAGGAAGCTTGGTCGGACCCGCTAAACCGTTGTAATCAAAGTTCATAGTACAGGAGTATCGAGAGGGATCTCCCATCGGTATATTGATACCATTTTTCGTGATTGGGGCTGTGACATATTGGCAAACTACGTTAATTCCTTGGAGATATTGTTTACTCATCCCTGCATCAGGATGTACCTTTGGGCCGGTCAGATAAGTAAACAATTTTTTAGCTTCTGCACCTTGAATGGATACATCCAGTGTATTAGGCAGTGCGAAGCAATCAGCAAATATTCCTAACAGCAATGGAAAAAAGCTGAGCACCTGAATGATTTTCATTTGGTTTTTTGCTTGCATAATTGGTCCCTACAGAGAAAATTTAAAAAAAGTCGACAATCTCTAAATTTTCTAGTTATGATTAAAGTGACTTAAATGCTTTAACTGTCGCCATCCTCGAACTATTAAATTCGATGATAGGTTTTGGGTAACCACTTTGCTGAGCCAATTTAGCGGCACGCTGATGGGGATCGTGAATTGAATATGAGTCGAATGAGCGTAATTCGGGGCAATATTCGCGAATAAAATCTCCTTGGGGATCGAAGCGTTCGCTTTGGCGGAGCGGATTAAAGATCCGAAAATAGGGTGCAGCATCTGCTCCTGTGGATGCACTCCATTGCCAACCCCCATTATTGGCCGCCAAATCACCATCAATCAAATGACGAATAAAAAAATCTTCGCCTATGCGCCAATCAAAAAACAAGTTCTTGGTTAAAAACATGGCAACTATCATTCGTAAACGATTATGCATCCAACCGGTTTGTTTTAATTGACGCATGCCCGCATCAACAATCGGATAACCGGTATTCCCTTGCTGCCAAGCGCTTAATTGTTTTCGATTATAGCGCCATTTTAATTTTTCAGTTTCTAATCGGAAGGCTTGATGCATGGATAAGCGTGATATAGCGGCTAATAAATGTTTATAAAAATCTCGCCAGATGAGTTCATTCATCCAAGTTATTGCGCCTTTATTTCCGCCCTCGTATTCACCTTTGTTGGCCATTAAAGCCGCTAAAAAACATTGACGCGGTGAGATCATGCCTGCAGCCAAATAAGGTGAAAGTAAACTCGTCCCAACTAACGCTGGAAAATCGCGCGTTTTATGATAACTAAACAAATCATTTTTTATAAAGCTTTTTAAACGCCGTTGTGCTTCTTTTTCACCAGAAGGCCAAATAATGTTCGAAGAAAAACCTGCTAATTTGAACGGAATTTGGCTTGATCGAATGTTAAGTAACGATTGTAATCTAGGCAAAGCATAATGAGAAATGCTTGCTTGATTATTTAGTAATAATTTAAGATAAGCTCGCTTGTAGGGCGTAAAGACATTAAACATTTTGGCTTGTTTAGTTTGAACTGTACCTGGCGGCAAAATAACTTGATCATCAAAATCATAAGTGTTTATTCTAAATTTTTTTAAATAATGATGAACCATTTGATCACGTCGTTTCTCATCTATTTCATACTGCTTGTTAAAATATAATGAGTCGAGTTGATATTTTTTTAGCGTTTGATACAATAAGTTTGGGATATCTTTGGTTTTTTTTACTGATTTAACGAGTAAACTTATACCGCGTGATTGCAAATTCTGACTTAACTCCAATACTCCAGTCAATAAAAACTGAACTCGGCAGGCCGCTATATGATGTTTTTTCCAAAAATTGATATCGATGATATAAATACCTAGAATCCCCGCCTCGCATTGCTGAGCAGCATGATACAACGCAGTATTATCATGCAGTCGCAGATCTTCACGAAACCATATCAAACCTTTCATGGCATTTCCTATTCATTAAAGCTATCAAATTTTTTCTGTTTTGGTAATACTGATGTAAGTATAATCTGTATATTAATATGCAAATGATATATTCTATCTATAATTTATTATAATAATTTTTTAGGAAACTGCTTATGCCTGCTACTAATGATGATTTAGATATATCTTTGTCCTTAAAAAAACGCAAATCAATAGAAAATTGGTCATTTTTTGTTTTAACAATAAAAAGCAATAAAGATAAAAATTTTCATTATCAAATGGTATCACTTGCAAATAACGATCAAACATTAGATTTGCAAAAGTTAAAAGAAGAATTAAAAAAATGTCTTTATTTCAGTAAAAGCAATAATAAATTAATTTTCAATGGGAAAAAAGATTTGCTAAACTATTTAAAAGAACTTCATTTCGATCCACGAGCGACTAAAATTATTGAGATAAAAAAAGACGATAAAGAGTATTGCTTTAAACTGAATGAAGCTCAATCTGATATAGAGCAAGAATTTGATGAAAATATGGCAGAACTTTTTATTATTCTAGATAATACAAACAAAACATCTTGTTTGGCCGTTCAGAAGCCAAATGATTTTTATAACAATAATCTATTTCCGTTATGTGTTTTAACTAATTCTAAAAAACTTTATCTTTTTCCGACTGATACAAAGAATTACAAAATAATAATTGATAGATTTGAAAAAAACCAACTCTGCTTAACAGAGTTAGAAATTCTCTCCCTAGAATTCTCTTTAGACCGACCAGATAGTATAAAAATTTATAATGAATTGCAAAAAATTACCGCTGAAACTATTGCTCACCTAAAGAAACCACAATTTCTTAGAAGTGCTGACACTGCTAAAATTTCCCTATTTAAAGAGTTAGCTGAAAAAATTAAAAAGAAAGAATCCTTGGAAGAGATTAAAGACTTCTTAATTGATGATGAGAAAGTAAAAATTCTTTCAAAACACAGGGATCTCTGGAGGATTTTTGCTTTCTTTAAAGGTGAAACGTATTCGACCTTCATTTGGAAAGAGCTAGAAAAAATGCTTACCAAGCTAATTCATTCAACCGAATCAAGTTTATCTCAAGCTCGGTAAAATTTTTTGAAAATTCCTATTAGGTTTTGATAGAAATTTCAAACCACTAATAGAGTCTAAAATTATTCTTTTTTTATTAATTTTCTTTACCAATTAAACTTATGAAGCTACACTTTTTAATAAGGGGTTGTAATTTTTCGTTTCTTTCACTTAAGTGGCGTTTTATGAATAATTATAAATTACTTATTCTAGATTTTGATGGCACACTCTGTGCGACCCATGATGCAATAATATTTTGTATCAAACGTACCTTTAAACTGCTTAATATCAGTGTGCCAAATCATGATTTCATCGATGAAACCATACGCGCAGGTTTAGGCATGAAAAAAACTATTGAAATGCTTTGTCCCGATCTGACTCCTCAGCAAGTTCAGCATGCGCTTAACACGTATGAAGCTATTTATTTAGCGGAAGGCGAGGATAAAAGTTCAGTCTTTCCAAAAACTGCTGAAACACTAGAAAAACTTTATGCGCTAGGTTTAGTTCTCACCGTAGTTAGCAATAAAGCAGTCCTAGCAGTCAATACCGCCTTAGAACGTTTTAAATTAAAGCCATATATTGCTATGGTCATTGGCGATACATCAACAATGAAAAAAAAACCCGATCCAATGGCTTATATAGATTTTATCAAACCAAAATATAAAGAGATAAGTCCGAAACAAATCTTAATGGTAGGCGATACACCCGCCGATCTATTGTTCGCACAAAATATTGGTGCTGATTCATGTTGGGCAGAATATGGTTATGGCGATAAAAAGGCTTGCTTAGCCATTCAACCCACTTACACGATTAAACAATTCGCTGATATTTTGGCTATAGTCTCTTAAACCTTTTGATGAGTCTGTTCAAAATACTCTACCCTTTTTTCTAAAGCGCTTAATCGATCATTAATAGTAGCAAGATAATTTTGTAGGGTTTCAACCAAGACCATCGTTTTCATATCAGGTTCGATATTAACTTTATCACCAATATTTTTATTGCCGAAATTAGTTTTGCGTAAGGTTTCCGGGATTAAATACACCTCAAAGCTATGCTGTTTTTTATCCGTCAGGCCTACCGTTAAACTAGAACCGTCTACCGCGATATAGCCTTTTGGTTTGATAAAAGCAAAACACGCTTCAGAGGTTTGAAATGTCAAACATAAATTCTCGCCATTAATTTTTTTATCAATAACAAGCCCGATCTCAAAAATATGACCACTTAGTTCATGTCCACCTATTTCATCGCCAAAACCAAGACTTCTTTCGACACTGACCTTTCTTCCAATAAAAAGTTCATTTAAAGTGGTTTTGGCTAAGGTTTCTTGCATTGCATCAAAACTCACTTCATGTCCTTTTATGGTTACTACTGTTTGACAAACACCATCAACAGAAATACTGGCGCCTATTTTTAAACCTTTGGCCAAGTCAGCATTTAATTCGACACTATAGTGCGATAATCCTGGTCGCTGAGTGATTGACTTTACAACAAATAAACCTTGTGTTATTCCTGAGTACATAAAAAACCAACTTAGATCAATAAATTTTCTATCAATTGCATTTGCTTTAACACTGAACCTTTATTTTCTGTTATAAATTTTTTAGCTTCCTTACCCATTTGCTGACATTGTTGAGGATTCGATAACAAACAAGTAACCTGCTCAGCTAATTCTGTCACGTTATTTACCTTAATTTCTGCATTTCGTTGTTCTAATTGCTCGGTAATCGTTGCAAAATTAAAAGTGTAAGGACCGGATAAAATGGGCAGACCAATAGCAGCAGGTTCAAGTGGGTTCTGTCCGCCCCTTTCAACAAGACTACCTCCGATAAAAGCCAAATCCGCAGCCGCATAAAAAATAAGCAATTCTCCCATCGTATCGCCGATAAAAATATCGACTGTGTTCATTTCAGAGTTTTCATTTTTCTCATTATAATCACTGCGTTTGGCAACCTTATAAATTGAGCTATAAAGCTGCTGTAATTGCTGAGCCCGATCCACATGCCGTGGAATAGAAACCAAAAGTAGATCTGGATGAGAACGACGCGCTTCGGTAAAGGCCTGCAAAATAAGCTCTTCCTCACCAGGGTGCGTACTCGCTGCAATCCATACCGGTCGATTTTTCCCCCAAAGATTTCGCCAGCGCTGAGCTTGTTCATCAAGCTGCAAAGGCAGCGTCAAATCAAATTTAATACTTCCTGTAATGTGTAATCTTTCAGCGGGAAAACCTAAATTAATAAAGCGATCGGCGTCAGCCTGGAACTGTGCGGCAATGATATTAATGCCTTTTAACATTTTTTGGGTAATTGGCAAAATACGTCGATAGGACCTGGCGGAACGTTCAGATAAGCGGGCATTGACAAGCGCTACGGGCACTTGATACAACTGACAGGTTTCTAAAAGATTTGGCCAAAGCTCTGTTTCTAACAAAATCAGCAATTTAGGCTGTAATGCCTTAAAAAATTTCCTTAAGATCCAAGGCAAATCATAGGGAAAATAAAGCTGCGTAATATTTTTCAATCCAACGCGAATACGTTCGGCACCTGTTACCGTTCCAGTAGTCACAGTAATAGGTAGAGTGGGGTAGCGTTGCTGTATTAGCTTGATGAGTGGTATGGCTATCAGAGACTCACCGACTGAAACAGCATGTACCCAAATCCCACCTTGCGAATAGGGACGTAAATTAAACCCCAGACGTTCATGCCAGAATTGTAAGCCATTGGGAAGTTTGCGATTTTTTATCCATAAACGTAACAAAATAAAGGGCAGTAATAAATAAAAGATTATTGTATAGAAGAATCGCATGACTCAATAAAAATTATAATTAGTATCCTAAAGCAGCTTATCGTTTATTCAACTTTAAGACAAGATAATATCCTGTTAGTCTTATACGCAAAATTGTTATGAATTTAGGTTTTAGCATGAATATATGGGGCAAACTCATTGGTGGTTTTTTTGGCTTTCTGCTTGGAGGGCCATTTGGGCTTATTTTAGGTCTTATTATTGGACATTTTTTTGATCGCGGCCTTAATCAAAATCAAGCTTGGACCTTCTCTTCAACCAATCCTAGTGCTGCACAACAAGTCTTTTTTGATAGTACCTTTTTGGTGATGGGACATATTGCCAAATTGGACGGTCGAGTTTCTGAAGCAGAAATCCAAGCTGCTCGATCCATCATGAATCGTTTAGGACTTAACGAAACCATGCGCCAAAAGGCTATCGACCTTTTTAATCAAGGTAAACAAGCTTCCTTCAACCTTGAGGATACCTTAAAAAAATTGGTCCAAGCCTGCCATCGCAATAAGATCTTACTCAAATTGTTTGTAGAAATCCAAATGCAAACAGCCTTGGCAGAAGGGCACCTCACAGGCGAAAAGCAAAGAGTCTTACAGAAAATCTGTCAATACCTTGGTTTTGCACCACTTAATTTCAGTTTTTTTGAACATTTATTTAATTTTGAACAAGCCTTCCGTCAACAATCTTCTGGTCAGAGACAGCAAGGTTATTATCAGTCCTCAAACTCAGCCCATCAGCTGAATCTTAGAGATGCCTATGCTATCTTAGGTATCTCTGAGCAAGCTTCGCCTGCCGAAATAAAAAAGGCTTACCGCAAGCAAATGAGTCAACATCATCCTGATAAATTATTAGCTAAGGGTTTACCAGAAGAGATGATAAAAATAGCTACTGAAAAAACTCAAAATATTAAGGCTGCTTACGATCGGATCTGCGCGGCCAGGGGGATATAATGAGCGATTTGAGTATTTCCGCTTCCATTTTATCTGCCGATATGGGTTGCTTAGCCAAGGAATCCATTGCTGTATTGCAAGCAGGTGCCGATAGTTTGCATATTGATGTTATGGATAAT